>JAFUPG010000072.1 GCA_017481325.1 Oscillospiraceae bacterium | reverse complement strand
CCAAATTCCCATATATTCGAAACATTTAGAGAGCAGATTGCCACGTCGGCATAAATGCCTCCTCGCAATGACATGGCTTTTCGGTAGCCTGTACCTCTATTGGCAATGAGGTTTTGGGCGGAAGTATACAGTTCGATAAACATCTATTTGACTCAATTTCAAATCCATCGGCGGAGCCGATACCTCAGCTATTCACTATTAGCCGTTAGTTATTAGTTCCTAAGTTAATTTTCCCCTATCGTCCATTCCCATTGTATCACAGTTTTTGAAAAAATGAAATATTTCCGGAAGATTTTGCTATTTTTTGTCTCTTCGTGCTATGAATGGCCGGGGGAACTTTTTTATAATGGACATATACCAATAAAAAAGGGAGGCAGGTTATGAAAGCAAGTCTCAAGGATATTCTGACCACGGCGGAGTCGGGCGGCTTTGCGGTGGGATCTTTTAACACGCCCAATTTGGAAAGCCTGCGGGCGGTACTGGCAGCAGCGGAGCGCAACGGGTTGCCCGTGATCATTCAGCATGCCCAGTGCCACGAAACACTTACCCCCTTGTCCATCATGGGCCCCATCATGGTGCGGATGGCGGAGGAGGCGGCAGTTCCCGTCTGCGTACACCTGGATCACGGTGAGGATCTTGACTATCTGAAACGGGCGCTGGATCTGGGCTTCAATGCAGTTATGTTTGACGGATCTACCCTTCCCTACGAAGAAAATCTGGAGCTGAGCCGCAAAACCGTAGAGCTGGCAAAGACCTACGGTGCCCACGTGGAGGCAGAGCTGGGCGCTATGGGCAAGCGGGAAGGCGGCAGCGGTGAGGCCCAGGGCGATGACACCAAGTGCTACACCGATCCCGATCTGGCAGTGGATTTCGTAAAGGACACGGGCATTACCGCCCTGGCCTGCTCCTTTGGCACCACCCACGGCCTGTACCTGACCAAGCCCCGGCTGGATGTGGATGTGGTCACGGGTGTTCGGGAAAAAACCGGCGGCATTCCCATTGTCATGCACGGCGGCAGCGGCATCAGCGACGAGGATTTCCGCAAGGTGATCCATGCCGGTGTGCGGAAAATCAACTATTTCACCTACATGGACAAGGCCGGCGCTGCCGCCTGTCAGGAGAGCGCTCTGTTCTTCTCGGAGTATGCCGGTCGGGCCAGAGCCGCCATGGAAGAAAACGTCAGCAAGGCCATGCAGGTCTTTGCACTGAGATAAGGAGGAAACAATATGAAAAAAATGACTTTTGCCCTGGCATTCTGCAACCGTGGCTTTATGCCCGGAGAACTGATCCACGGTGCCCGTGAGGACATGATCAAGGCCGTCACCGATGCCGGTTATGACTACATCGCCATGGATGCCGCTCTCACCCGTTACGGCGGCATCGAGACCCGTGCCGAGGGTCGCCTCTATGCCGATTGGCTGAAGGAGCATCAGGGCGAATTTGACGGTGTGATCTTTTCCATGCCCATTTTTGCCGACGAGAACGGTGCTATCACTGCCCTCCAGGATGCCGGTGTGCCCATTCTGTTCCAAGCCTATCCCGACGAGATCGGCAAGATGGACTTCGCCCACCGTCGGGATGCCTACTGCGGCAAGTTCTCCGTCACCGACGTGTTCACCCAGTACGGCGTGCCTTATACCGTCATGAAGCCCCATGTGGTGCATCCCCTAAGCCCCGCCTTTGCCCGGAATCTGAAGGATTTTGCTGCCATCTGCCGTGTGGTCAACGGCATGAAGCGCTTCAACGTGGGCTGCATCGGTGCCCGTACCACCGCCTTTAAGACCGTCCGCTTTGATGAGATCACGCTGCAGAAGTACGGCATCAACGTGGAGTCCTTTGACCTGTCGGAGCTGATTTTCCTGGTGGGCAAGCTGGAGGACAAGGACCCCAAGGTGCTGGCGAAGAAAGAGCGGTTGGCCGCTTACACCGGCTGCTCCGGTGTTCCCGAGAGCAACATGACCACCCTGGCCAAGATCTCCGTGGTCATCGACAACTATATCGAAGAATACCAGCTGGATGCCCTGAGCCTGCGCTGCTGGAACGAGATGGAGACCATTCTCCGTGTCTGTCCCTGTGTGCTGCTCTCCGAGCTCAACGACCGTGGCATTGTGGCCTCCTGCGAGATCGATCTCTGCTCCGCCATCTCCATGCGTGCCATGGCGCTGGCAGCGGAGGCTCCAACGGCAGTGCTGGACTGGAACAACAACTACGGCGACGACGAGAACAAGGTGATCCTCTTCCACTGCGGCCCCGTGGCGCAGCAGCTGATGACCGGCCCCGGCAAGGTGACGGAACACAAGATGTTCGCCAAGAACGACCCCGGCAGCGGCTGGGGCTGCAACGAGGGCAGAATCCGTGCCTTCGACATGACCTACTCCAACTGCCAGACCAAGGACGGCAAGCTGGTGATCTACGCTGCGGAAGGCCGTTTCACCGAAGATCCCATTGAAGAGGCCTTCTTCGGCTGCGGCGGCGTGGCGGAGATCGACGACCTGCAGAACAAGCTGATCCGTCTGGCACGGGGCGGCTTCAAGCATCACACCGCTGTGGGTGTGGGACATATGAAGGAGATCCTGAAGGAAGCCTTCACCATTTACCTGGGCTACGACTGGGTGGAGATCGACCGATGAGAGCCGTTGCCGGTCTGGACATCGGCACCACCGCCTGCAAATGCACCGCCTTCGATGGCGAGGGCAATGTGCTGGCGGTGTGCCGTCGGGAGTACTCTCTGCTCTCTCAGAACGAGGTGGATGCGCTGCGGCTGTGGCAGGCGGTGCAGGAGGTTCTGTGCGAGATTGCGGAAAAATGCCCGGAAATCGAGGGCATCGGTGTTACCAGCTTCGGTGAGAGCTTCGTAGTCACCGACGAAGACGGTCAACCGTTGCATCCCGTCATGCTCTACACCGATCCCAGAGGCGCCGAGGAATGCGCCCGTCTGACGGCCCTGGTGGGCAAGGAGCGGATCACCGCCATTACCGGTCTTGCGCCCCATGAGATGTATTCTCTGCCGAAACTCATGTGGCTGAAGGAGCGGAAGCCCCGGCTGTGGCAGCAGGTCAGGCATATTTTCCTCATGGAGGACTATATTGTCTACCGTCTGACAGGCAAGGCGCAGATCGACTACTCTCTGGCCTGCCGCAGTCTGGCTTTTGACCTGGAAAGCCTCACTTGGAGCAAGGAGCTGCTGGAGGCCGCCGGCATTGCGGAGGCTCTGCTGCCCCGACCTGTACCCAGCGGAACCGTAGCAGGCACGCTGCTGCCGGGGATCTGTCCCCTGGGCGAAAATACCAAAATCGTCAACGTGAGCCATGACCAATTGGCGGCCGCCGTGGGCGCAGGCGCTTTCCGGGAGGGAACGGCCGTGGACGGCGCAGGCACGGTACAGTGCCTGACTCCCATTTTCACAAAGCTGCCTGATGCCGAAGCGCTGGCAGATAATGCCTACTGCATCGTCCCCTACGTGATCCCGGGGCAGTATGTGAGCTATGCCTTCTCCTATACCGGCGGCGCTCTGCTGCAGTGGTTTACGGAGAATTTCTGCAAGGAGGAGGCTCGTCTGGCAGGGGCTCAGGGTGTCAATGCCTATCTGGAGTCCCTCTGCCCCAGGGAGCCCACGGGACTTCTGGTGCTGCCCCACTTTGCCGGAGCCGCAACCCCCTATATGGACACCGGCTCCAGAGGCGCCATTCTGGGTCTCAGCACCTCCACTTCCCTGCCCCGGCTGTATCGGGGCTGCATGGAGGGGGTCAGCTACGAGATGTACCTGAACTACTGCCGTATGAAGGCCTGCGGCATTGACTTTGACCATCTGTATGCCACCGGCGGCGGCGCACGCTCTCCCATGTGGATGCAGATGAAAGCGGACATTTTCCTGAAGCCGGTCACGGCGCTGCAGACCGCCGACGCAGGCACGGTGGGCTCTGCCATGCTCACAGGCGTTGCGGTGGGACTCTTCCCCTCGTTAGAGGCAGCAGCGGAGATAATGGTGCGTCCTATCCACACCTACGCCCCTGATTTGGAGCAGCATGAGCGGTATATGAAGCATTTTGAGCGATATGAAGCGGTTTATGCCGCTGTTCGCCCCCTGATGGAAGGAGGAGCAGAATGAATCCCTATCTCGGACACAAGAAACAGCTCTATGGTTTTGATCACCTGTGCCGTGTGGGCGGCAAAGGCGACGGCATGGCGCTGCTGCGGCTGTACAATGCCAGCGGCCTGGAGCTGGAGCTCTCCCCGGATCGCTGCCTGGATATTCCGGTGCTGCGCTGCAAGGGGGTCAATTTCAGCTATCTCTCCCCCTGTGGCTACGTAGCGCCCCAGTACTACGAAAAACGGGACTCTCAATGGCTCCGCAGCTTCACCGCCGGTTTCCTCACCACCTGTGGATTGGAGAATGTGGGTTCGCCCTGCGAGGATCAGGGCGAGGTTCTGAGCCTCCACGGCAGCATTGCCAACACCCCGGCGGAGGAGCTGCAGTATTTTGAGGAGGGCGACGAACTGGTGGTGCGAGCCACTGTGCCGGATGAAGTCATTTTCGGCAGAAAGCTCCGCCTGTATCGGGAGCTTCGGGTGAAGATCCACGAAAACCGCTTTACCCTGACGGATGTGATCGAAAACAGCGGCGATCGGGTAGAGCCTTTTGAAATTCTCTACCATATGAATCTGGGCTATCCCCTTCTGGACGAGGACAGCAAGCTGCGGATCAATTCCACGGTGGTCAGCCCCAGAGATGCACACGCTGCACAGCACCTGGACTCCTGGGGGCAGATGGAGCCTCCCACCCCCGGCTATCAGGAGCGTTGCTACTATCATCAGTTCACGGAGCCTGCCTGCGTGGAACTGGAGCAGCCCAAGCTGGGCATAGGTCTGCGGATCCGCTTTGATCCCAAGGTGCTGGACGGCTTTGTGGAGTGGAAAATGATGGGCTATCGGGATTACGTGCTGGGTCTGGAATGTGGCAACTGCTATGCCGACGGCCGTGCAATCACCCGTGAAAAGGGCATGCTGAAATTCCTCGCCCCGGGAGAAACCGCCCGTTACAGCTATGAAGTAGAACTTTACTAATACACAAAAGCAGCCCCGTCAGCTTTGACGGGGCTGCTTGCTTTATTTCTGATTGTAGGCTTCGATGGCGATCTTCAGGATCTCCAGGGCACGCTCCAGCTCTTCGCAGCAGCGCACATAGGCGATGCGGATCTCCTGCTCACCGGCACCCTCCGTTGCGTAGAAGCCGTTTCCGGCGGAGAAGGTGACGGTCTCACCCTCGTAGTCGAAATCCTTCAGCAGGAACATCTGGAAGTCTTCGGCATTGTCGACGGGCAGCTTTGCCATGGTGTAGAAAGCGCCCTTAGGCTCTGTGGTCACCACGCCAGGGATCTCCATGAGCTTGCGGTAGCAGACATCACGGCGGCGGCGGTACTCCTCACGGGTTTCCGCAAAGTAGGAGGGATCCACACCGTAGAGCGCCGCAGCGCCCACCTGATCCAGGGTCGCCACGGACAGACGAGCCTGGGCGATCTTGGTGGCGTTGGCCATGAGCTCCGTGTTACGGGAGATCAAAGCGCCGATACGGGCGCCGCAGGCGCTGAAACGCTTGGACACGGAGTCAATGAGGATCAGATTTTCCTCCAGATCCGTGAAATTGGCAGCGGTTGCCATCTCGCCATCGTAGATAAACTCACGGTAGACCTCGTCGCAAATCAGGTAGAGATCATGCTCCTTGGCGATATCCGCCATCAGGCGCAGCTCCTGTGCTGTCAAGACCGTGCCGGTGGGGTTGCCGGGGTTAGTCACCAGAAGAGCACGGGTCTTGGGGCCGATGAGGGGCTCTACCTGCTCACGGGTGGCATAGCAATAGCCATCCTCCGGCTGGGTGCGCAGCGGGCAGATATGGCCGCCGGCCATGCGGATGAATGTATTGTAATTGGGATAGAAAGGCTCGGGAACGATGACCTCGTCGCCCTCATCCAGGATGCAGAGCATCGCCATGAGCAGTGCTTCGCTGCCACCGGTGGTGATGAGGATATCATCGGTCTTGAACTCTGCGCCCAGACGGGTGTAGTAGGCCTGCACCGCCTCGATGAGCTCGGGGATACCGGGAGAAGGCGCATACTCCAGCACCTTGGCACGGTAGTTGCTCAGCGCCTCGAAATAAGTCTCGGGGGTGAGGATATCCGGCTGACCGATGTTCAGGGCATGGATCTTGATGCCACGCTTCTGGGCAGCAACCACATAGGGATAGAATTTCCGGATGGGCGAGAGAGCGCAACCGGTGACTTTTTGCGAGAGTTTCATAGTATCGCTTCCTTACGAAGAAATGTGAGAGAGGGGCTTAAGCCTTGGCCAGCAGCAGCTCGGTAGCGTCGGTCTTTTCCCAGGGCAGATCCAGGTCGCTGCGGCCGAAGTGACCGTAGGCAGCTACCTGCTGATAGATGGGTCGGCGGAGATCCAGCTTGGAGATGATGGCAGCGGGACGCAGGTCGAAGCACTGCGCCACCAGGTCGGACAGCTGCAGGTCGGTGAGCTTGCCGGTGCCGTAGGTATCCACATGGACGGACACGGGCTGGGCAACGCCGATGGCATAGGCCAGCTCGATCTGGCAGCGATTGGCCAGACCGGAAGCAACGATGTTCTTGGCAACGTATCGAGCCATGTAGGAAGCACTGCGGTCAACCTTGGTGGGATCCTTGCCGGAGAAGGCACCGCCGCCGTGGGCAGCATAGCCGCCGTAGGTATCCACGATGATCTTTCTGCCGGTGAGTCCGCTGTCGCCTACGGGGCCGCCGATGACGAAACGGCCGGTGGGATTGACATAGAACTTGGTCTCGGCATCCAGAAGGTCAGAGGGCAGAGCGGGACGGATGATCTCTTCGATGACGGCCTCACGGAGATCCTTGATATCGATCTCAGCGGCATGCTGGGTGGAGATGACCACATTGTCAATGCGCTCCACGCTGCCGTCTTCGGCATACTGTACGGAAACCTGGCTCTTGCCGTCGGGGCGCAGCCAGTTGAAGTGGCCGTTCTTACGCTCGGCAGTGAGCTTCTTGGTGAGCTTATGGGCGTAGGAGATGGCGGCGGGCATCAGTTCTTCGGTCTCGTCGCAAGCATAGCCGAACATCATGCCCTGGTCACCGGCGCCCAGGGTCTCGGCATCGTCGTAGGAGCTGTCAACGCCCATGGCGATATCGCCGGACTGCTCGTCGATGGCGGTGAGGACGGCGCAGTTATGGCCGTCAAAGCCGGCCAGAGGAGAGTCGTAGCCGATCTTGCAGATGGTCTCACGGACAACGTGGGGGATATCCACATAGCAGCTGGTGGAGATCTCACCGGCCACCAGAACCATGCCGGTGGTTGCCATGCTCTCGCAGGCCACACGGGCGTGGGGGTCCTGCGCCAGGATTGCGTCCAGAACGCCGTCGGAGATCTGGTCGCAGACCTTATCGGGATGGCCTTCGGTCACGGATTCAGAGGTAAAAATTCTTTTTTGCATAACAAAGACTTCCTTTTCTTTTTATTTTTTCATAGCCCTTGTCGATACAAAAATACCCTGTCCTCTCGACAGGGTACAAAGTTGTGTCCTCATCTGTCGATCTCTCGCCGGAATTGGCACCTTGCTGATGCAGGTTGTCGGGCTTCATAGGGCCGGTCCCTCCGCCACTCTCGATAAGGTTATGAAATTATTATTAATAATACCACAAATCACAGCAATGTCAAGAAAAATTTCCTCTGCAGATTTCACAGATTTTCTGTGGATTTTCCTTGCTCCTATGGGCGAAATATGGTATGAGACAAAATGCCCGATGGCTGTTTTCAGTCATCGGGCGTTTTTCTCTTTTTTATTCTGCGTTTTCGTCGTCGATGTGGCGCTGGATGCGGTCGATGATCATTTCCAGAGCAACCAGGTTCTTGCCGCCTTCCAGGACTACCAGGTCGGCATTTTTCTTGCTGGGCTCTACGAACTGCTCATGCATGGGCTTGACCGTGGTCAGATACTGGGTCAGGACGGACTCGATGCTTCTGCCACGCTTGGCCACGTCACGCTTGATGCGGCGGCACAGGCGCACATCGGCATCCGTATCCACGAAGATCTTGATATCCATCTGGGAGCAGAGCTCCTTGTTCTCAAAGATCAGGATGCCCTCCACCAGAATGACCTTGCGAGGTTCCACAGTGGTGGTCTGATCCGTACGGGAGTCGGTGGCATAATCATAAATGGGGCACTGGATGGCCTTGCCTTCCTTCAAAAGCCGCAGGTGTTCTACCATCATCTCCGTCTCAAAGGCATCGGGATGGTCATAGTTGATCTTGCGCCGCTCCTCACTGGTGAATTCCGAGAAAGGACGGTAGTAATTGTCGTGACTCAGAACGCTGACGTCATCCTGGAAGCGGTTGATCAGATTTTTCATCAGGGTGGTCTTGCCGCTTCCGCTGCCGCCTGCAATACCGATGACAATAATATTAGACATAGTTGCGCTCCTCCGAGCAATTTTTATCATATAATCATTGTCCTATCTCCCCCGAAGAGGAGATAGGACAATATAATGGATTTTTAGCGCTGACCCTTGTCGTAGGGGATGCCTTCCGCCTTGGGCGCTCTGGAGCTCTTAGATGTCAGAGCAAGGACAACCAGAGTTACAATGTAGGGCAGCATACGGAACAGGTGCGAGCTGATACCCAGATCCTTCAGCCAGAAGATGCCGTTGCCATTGATATCCAGGGTCTGATAAGAGGCCGCAACACACTTAAACAAGCCAAACAGCAGAGATGCCAGGGCAATATTCAGCGGTTTCCAGTTACCGAAGATCATAACTGCCAAGGCCAGGAAGCCGAAGCCGGCAACGTCGCCGTTTGCAGTACAGTTAACGGTAGTGGTAGCATAGACAAAGCCGCCCATGCCAGCCAGTGCGCCGGAAATACACACGCCGGAGTAACGCATCTTGTAGACATTGATGCCCAGGGAGTCCGCAGCCTGAGGATTCTCACCGCAAGCACGGAGTCTGAGGCCAAAGCGAGTCTTATAGAGAATGACTGCCATCACAATGAACAGGATGATGCACAAATAGGTTGCCAGGTAGGTCTTATTGACGAAGGTCTCAGCCAGGAAGCCCCATTCTGTCCGCTTGTCCACACCGAAGGTAGACTTCTTAAGCATGAACCAGTTTGCAGGAGAGGCGCCGTCCAGCATGGTCAGCGTATTCTGCTGGGCAATGATACGAATGAAGAACAGAGACAGCGCAGGTGCCATCAGGTTCAGCGCCGTACCGCCGATTGTCTGGTCGGCCTTCAGATTGATGGAAGCAAATGCCAGAAGCAGGGAGAAAGCAGCGCCGGAAACGGCTGCGCCGACCATAGCCAGAAGCATCATGCCCTGCAGGGTGACCCAGTCCTTCGCCTCATAGGCCGCAATAAACACATCCCAGGTCTGGAACCAGCGAACAAACACAACACCCAGGAAAGCACCCATGATCATGATACCTTCCAGAGCAAGATTGATGATACCGCTACGCTCGGAGAACACGCCGGCAAGCGCAACAATCATCAAAGGAACTGCATAGAGCAGTGTCTGCTGGATCAAGAATGTCATGCCTGCTCACCGCCTTTCTCCTCATCCTTCTTCGGTTCGGTCTTAGGAATGCTAACCGTGCGGCGCTTGCCCTTGAGCATCATACGAATTACAAGTGCAAAGGCGCTGAGGTACACAATGATGGAAATAATAACGTCGGTAATAAACTCGTTATAAGGCGTCAGCGTTGTCAGCTTATTGCCGATGATGTCCAGCATGGACATAAAGCAGCCGGCAAAGATAACACCCAAGGGGTTATTGACAGCCAGCAAAGCGACAGGGATGCCGTTAAAGCCGGTTGCAGGCAGAGACTGATAGGTATTCCAGAAGAACTCCGTGTTGCCGGAGAGCCAGTACAGAGAAGCACCACCGGCTGCCAGAGCACCGGCAATGGCCATGGAATAGACAATGTTGGCTCTATCCTGGATACCGGCATAGCGTGCAGCATGACGGTTGGCGCCGCAGGCCTTGAGCTTGAAGCCGAAAGTGGTCTTGTTAATCAGGATATAGACGGCGATTGCAATGATAATGGCAACAATGATACCGCCATTGACCTGAGAGTTGGGGAAGAGCTTGTCGAGACCCATCTTCGGGGTAGCGACGTTGTTATAGCTGGTTGCGTAAACATAGCCGGACTTGGTATTCTCAACCATGTTCTTGAAGCTACCGTCGCCACCGAAGGCGGCAGTGACAGAGGAGAACTTGCTGATGTCGAAAATCCAGGTAACCAGATTGGCAGCAATCCAGTTCGTCATAATGCAGGCCAGAACCTCGTTGATGTTCAGTGTAGCCTTCAGAATGCCGGGAATGGCGCCCCAAATTGCACCGGCGACACAGCCGCCCAGGAAAGCAAGGATCCAAATCACAGCAACAGGAACCGTTTCGGAGGGAATGCTCAGTGCAATAATCAGAGTAGCCATGGTGCCCATCAGATACTGACCGGGAGCGCCGATGTTGAACAGGCCGGTTTTCTGTGCCAGAGCAACAGAGAGACCCGTCATAATCAGAGGAGTTGCTCGGAAGAGCATATTGCCGAAGTTCGTGGAGTTAAAGCCCCAGGCCAGTTCGCCGTTGGCGCCTCTGTCCTTACTGAACAGGCCACCGAAAATCAGGCGAACGCCTTCCCAGGTAGCCTTGGTGGAAATATCTCCACTGGTAAGGCCAACCACCAAAACGATCAAACTACCTACAATGAGGCCGACAATAATTGCAATCAGCGAGGAGAGAAGTTTTTGCGTTCCATCTTTGTGATAAATTCTGGAGAGGTTATTCACTGTTGCTCACCTTCTTTCGTCATACGCTTTGCGCCTGCCATATACAGGCCAAGCTCCTGAACCGTGGTCTGCTTGGGATCCAGCTCACCGACGATCTCGCCTTCATACATGACCAGAATACGGTCGGAAAGGCTCATAACCTCGTCAAGCTCCAGGGAGACCAGCAGAACAGCATTTCCTGCGTCACGTTCTGCCACAAGCTGTGCGTGAATGTACTCGATTGCACCGACGTCCAGGCCACGAGTGGGCTGAACCGCAATCATCAAAGGCTTCTCACGGTCAATCTCACGAGCGATGATGGCCTTCTGCTGGTTACCGCCGGACATGGAACGAGCCATGGTAACAGGGCCCTGGCCGCTACGGACATCGTACTGCTCAATCAGTCGTTCCGCATAGGAACGGACCGCTTTGTTGTTGATGAAGCCCATGGTCTGATAAGTTTTCTCTTCAAAGCGCTGCAGAACCATGTTCTGCTCCAGAGAGAAGTCCAGCACCAGGCCATGCTTATGGCGGTCTTCGGGAATATGTGCAAGATGATTCAAACGCTTATGGATGGAGGCACGGGAGATATCCTCACCGCAGAGGGTAATCCGGCCGCCGCTGATCTTTTCCAGACCGGTGAGACCGTAGACCAGCTCTGTCTGACCGTTTCCATCAATACCCGCAATGCACAGGATCTCGCCACGGCGAGCCTGGAAGGAGACGTTCTTAACCGCATCTGCCTTGCTGAGCTTGGAGGGAACGGAAAGGTTCTGGACATCAAGAATCACTTCTGTGGGCTTGGCCTCATCTTTGTCAACCTGAAGCTGAACGGGTCTGCCGACCATCATGGTGGACAGATCCTGCTTTGTGGTGTCAGCGACATTGACCGTGCCGATGTACTTGCCCTTACGCAGGACGGAAACACGATCCGCTACTGCCATAATCTCATTGAGCTTATGGGTAATAAACAGGATGGATTTGCCCTCACGTGCAAAACCACGCATGGTCTCCATGAGCTCGTCAATCTCCTGCGGAGTCAGAACTGCGGTAGGCTCGTCGAAAATCAGGATCTCGTTATCACGGTAGAGCATCTTCAAAATCTCGACACGCTGCTGCATACCAACGGTGATATCTTCCACCTTGGCATCCAGATCTACCTTCAGGCCGTACTTCTCCGAAATCGCTTCGACCTTCTTACGTGCTTCTTTTTTCTGCAGGAAGCCAAGCTTCGTTGTTTCAGAGCCGAGGATGATATTATCGAGAACTGTAAATACTTCAATTAGCTTGAAGTGCTGGTGTACCATGCCGATGTTCAAAGCTGTTGCATCATTGGGGTTGTTGATTTTGACCTCAACGCCATCTTTTTTGATGATACCTTCCTCCGGTTGGTACAAACCAAACAGGACGGACATCAGGGTCGATTTACCTGCACCGTTCTCGCCTAAGAGAGCATGAATCTCGCCACGACGGAGCTGCAAGGTAATGTTGTCATTTGCCTTAATGCCGGGAAATTCCTTGGTAATATTGAGCATTTCAATGACATACTCAGGAGCTTTATCCATACCGCACCTACTTTCCTCTTTTTTCAGTTGCAATGCAACCTTATTCTATCTTATTGTAACTGATGCAAGAAAAAAAAGCAAGTAATTTATTATATTTATTATAATTGAACAAAATAAAAAAAGGAAGGCCGAAGCCTTCCTTTTTTATTGCATAGAATTACTCTACGATGGTCAGGTTGACGTTGGGAGTGTTGGTGCCCAGTTTGGAGAAGTCAGCGTCGATGACAACAGAGCCGTCAACGATGGCAGCCAGCAGAGCCTCGTACTCTTCAACAGTCCAGCCGGTCAGGGACCAGGTAGCGGTGGGCAGACCCACGGAGCCCTGAGCAGCGCCCAGAGTGACGCAGTTGTTGCCCCATGCGGACCAGTCAGCGCCGTTCAGGCCGTAAGCAGCTTCCAGAGCCTGGTAAGCAGCCTCACCGATGCCCTTCAGAGCAGAGGTGATAACGGTGTCGGAGGAGAAGGACTGGTCAACGTCAACGCCGATAACAGCGCAGTCGTTAGCGGAAGCAGCAGCAGTGACGGAGTCGAAGATGGAGCCGCCGCAGGAGAAGATGACCTCAGTGCCGGTCTCGTACCAGCCGGAGCACAGGGTCTGCAGCTCAGCAGAGGGGGAGAAGGAAGCACCATACAGCCAGGTGTAGTTCATGTCGACAGTGATGCCGAGCTCTGCAGCAGCAGCATTTGCGCCCTGAACGTAGCCGTAGCCGTAACGGCAGCAAGCATCATTGGTGCCGCCGCCACCGCCGGTGAAGCCCAGCTTGGTGTAGCCGTCCTTAACAGCAGCATAGCCGGCCAGGTAGCCGCACTGCTCTTCCTGGAAGACGACGCCAGCGACATTGTCCATGCCGAGGGACCAACCGTCGATGAAGACGAACTTAACTTCGGGATAAGCAGCAGCAGCCTGCTCCAGAGCAGTGCCCTGCATGAAGCCGGCGCAGACAACGACCTTAGCGCCGTTCTCAGCAGCAGCCTTCATGGCCTCGAAGCGGTCATCATCGGTAGCAGCATCGCCATTGGCGGGCTGATAGTACTTGTAGGTCAGGCCGTTAGCGTTGGCAAACAGCTTGACGCCGTCATAAGTACCCTGGTTGAAGGACTTATCCTTCAGCTGGCCGACGTCGGTAACGAAAGCGATCTCGTACTTGCCGTCGGAGCTCTCCATGGCATCGGGGATGTCATCAGCAGAGACGGGGGTGTCAACGGGATCGGTGGGATCCTCAACGGGATCGGTGGGGTCCTCAACGGGGTCCTCGTCGGTGGGCTTGGGATCATCAACGGGAGTCTCGTCGGTGGGCTTGGGATCATCAACGGGAGCATCGGTGGGCTCTGCATCTTCGGTGCAGCCTGCGAACAGGCAAGCGACCATGCAGAGGGCAAGCAGAAGTGCGATGAGTTTCTTCATTTTCTTAACCTCCAAAATTTTTTACGGTTATTTTACCGCTTAACACATTATTGCATAAATTGGGGAAATAATCAAGATGCTTGCAAAAATTTGTTAATAATTAACAAATTTACTGCGCCAAATTAAACTCCGTAAAGCCAAAAGGCAGCAATTCGGTCAATTTTACCTCTACGTAAGTTCCGTCACCCTTGCTGAGGTATATCTTGAAGTCATCCTTGCAGAACTCACGCATTACCTGACGGCATACGCCGCAGGGGGCGCAGAGCTCGGAAACGGGCTGGCCCGCCTTGCCGCCGACCACGGCGATGGCCTCGAATTCACGCTCGCCCTGGTAGACGGCGGTAAAGAAGGCGGTGCGCTCGGCGCAGTTGGTGGGGCTGAAGGCGGAGTTCTCGATGTTGCAGCCCTGGTAGATCTTGCCGTCCTTGGTCATAAGTGCGGCACCCACGGCGAAATTGGAATAGGGGCAGTAGGAATGCTCTCTGGCCTCAATGGCCAGGTTGACTAATTCAATGGGGGTCATAGTTGGTTCCTCCTGATTCGTTACTCAATTAGAAACTAATAGTGAATAACTAATGGTGAATAACTAAGGTATCGGCTCCGCCGATGAATTAATATCCGTGCCGGAGGCACACCTCAGTTCTTAGTTCTTAGCCCTTAGTTCTTAGCTAAATCACAGGATTTCCTTGGCGAAGCTGGTGCCGGGAGTCTGGTAGTCTACGCCCAGGAGCTCGGTGACGGTGGCGGCGATGTCCGCAAAGCTCTTGCGAGTGCCCAGGTTCACGGGCTTGACCTTCTTGCCGGCGATGAGCAGCGGCACATACTCACGGGTATGGTCGGTA
The DNA here is from genome assembly GCA_017481325.1 of Oscillospiraceae bacterium. Next base: position 10,215 of record JAFUPG010000072.1, on the reverse strand, counting down.
GTGGCGGTGTAGGCGGGGTCACAGCCGTGGTCGGCGGTGATCATGACGATATCGTCCTCGCCCATCTTCTCCATGAACTTGGCGAACCAGCCGTCAAACTCGTTGAGCGCCAGAGCATAGCCGTCAATATTGCGGCGATGGCCGTACTGCATATCGAAGTCCACCAGGTTGATGAAGCACAGACCCTTGAAATCACGGTCAGCATAGACCATGGTCTTCTCCAGGCCGTCGGTGTTGCCCTTGGTGTAGACGTGCTCGGTGGTACCCTGACCGGCGAAGATATCATAGATCTTGCCCACGGCAAGGCTGTCCAGACCGGCTTCCTTGATGGCATCCAGCATGGTCTTTGCGGGAGGCTCCAGGGAGAAGTCATGGCGGTTGGAGGTACGCTTGAAGCCCTCTTGGGCATTGCCGATGAAGGGACGGGCGATGACACGGCCTACGCCGTGCTTGCCTACCAGCAGTTTACGGGCGATACGGCAGTACTCATAGAGCTTCTCAGGGGGAACCAGATCCTCATGGGCGGCGATCTGGAAGACGGAGTCGGCGGAGGTGTAGACGATGAGGTCGCCGGTCTTCATATGCTCTTCGCCGTACTTGTTGATGACCTCGGTGCCGGACCAGGGGGCATTAGCCAGAACGCCACGGCCGGTGGCCTCACGGAAGGGCTTCAGCAGCTCCTCGGGGAAGCCGTTGGGATAGGTGGGCAGGGGGTTCTCGGAGACGATACCGGCGATCTCCCAGTGGCCGATGGTAGTATCCTTGCCCATGGAGGTCTCGGTGAGACGGGCAACGGCACCCTTGGGGCAGTCGGTGGAGGGCAGGTAGTCTACGGAGTCGATATTGCCCAGGCCGTAGGCCAGGAGGTTGGGGATATTCAGCTTGTCAGAGGTGGAGCAGCTCTTGAGGGTGTTGACGCCGTAGTCGCCAAACTTGGCAGCATCGGGCATCTCACCGCAGCCACAGGAATCGAGGACAAATAAAAATACACGCTTCATATTGCTTTTTCTCCTTATTCTAATTCAGGGAACGAGTGGAAACGACTTTTCAGCCATTTCCGCATAGGTATCCCATTATTTTTCCAGCTTGACGGCGGTTTCCAGCGCCACAGTCATCATCTCACGGAAGGAGGTCTGGCGCTCCTCGGCGGGCAGCTCCTCGTGGAAGAGGACATGGTCAGAGATGGTGCAGATGCACAGGGCCTTCTTACCCCAGCGGGCAGCGGTGGCATAGAGACCGGCAGACTCCATCTCGCAAGCCATAACGCCCATCTTGGTCCACATATTTACAGCATCCAGAACCTCGGGCAGACCCTCGTCGTCCTTATAGAAGTTATCAGTAGACAGCACATTGCCTACAAAATATCTGGCGCCGATCTCCTCGCAAGCCTCCACAGCCTTGACCATCATGTCATAAGAGCCGATAGGCGCAAAGGTGCCGTCCAGATGGTACTGGTGCATGAAGTTGGAGTCGGTGCAGGCACCCTGGGCGATGACGATATCACGGACATGGATATCGGGGTGCATGGAGCCGGCGGAACCCACACGGATGATGTTCTCTACGCCGTAGGCATTGTAGAGCTCATAGGAGTAGATACCGATGGAGGGGATGCCCATGCCGGAGGCCATGACAGAGACCTTAACACCCTTATAGGTGCCGGTGTAGCCCTGTACGCCACGGACATTGTTCACAAGAACAGGATTTTCAAGGAAATTTTCAGCAATATACTTGGCACGCAGGGGATCGCCGGGCATCAGGACAGTTTTGCCAAAAGCATCGGGGGCTGCATTGATATGGGGAGTGGGGGTATTCATAGTGGTTCTCCTTTCAAGTATATATGTTTATTATTTCAAAACAGGGTTATCTCACCTTGCGGTGCTCACGGATGTGCTTCTGCCAGCAGCGGTGGCACATGGCAATATAGCTGTCGTTACCGCCCAGAAGCAGCTGTGCGCCCTCGGTGACCACGTAGCCTTCGGAATCAATACGGGCGGTATTGGTGGCCTTGGCGCCGCAATCGCACATGGTCTTGATCTCATCGAAGCAATCTGCGACCTCGAAGAGACGGCGGCTGCCGGGGAAAAGCTTGCTCTGGAAATCGGTTCTCAGGCCGAAGCACAGTACGGGGACATTGCGGAAATTCACCAGCTCACGGAGCTGGTCAATATGCTCCGGGGACATGAACTGGCACTCGTCCACGATGACCACATCGGTATGCCCACGGCGGTCATACTTCTCTACGATATCGTCATCGGGGAGGATGACCTCCGCCTTGGCCTCCAGACCCACACGGCTGCGGATCACAGTAGCGCCGTCACGGGTATCGGCAGAGGGCTTAATGAGCCAGACGGTCATGCCGTTCTCTTCGTAGTTGTACTTGGTGATGAGCGCCTGGGCGGTCTTGGACGAGCCCATGGCACCGTATTTGAAGTAAAGCTTTGCCATTTGGGTAAATTCCTCCGATTTATTTCTGTTTTTTCATTATATCCTATGTTTCAGGGAAATGCAAGCCATAAAAAGTAGCCCCGTGACCGGGACAGAGAAATAAAACAAGCGAGGAGAGGACATTCTGTGCATTGAGGGTAAAGGTCAATTTATCTTAGGTGAATGACGCATGGTGAATTGTGAATCACTGAGGTATGGGCTCCGCCCATAGAATTTGAAATAGAGTCAAATCGATGTTTATCGGTCTGTTGGCTTCCACCTAAATCCATCTTTTCAATAGAGAAATAGTCTACCGAAAAGCCATGTCATTGCGAGGAGGCATTTATGCCGACGTGGCAATCCCCTCTATAAATGTTCCGAATATATGGGAATTTGGTGCAAAACGGAGGTTTTAAGAATACAGATTGCCACGTCGCTACGCTCCTCGCAATGACATTGCGTAATATGAAACCTTACTCATAGCCCGAAATCCTTTCTAATATGGAAGGCTTTGGCTGCTGCAAACAGTTCGACAAATTCCTGTTTGACGGGCTAAATATTCCTAATCTGTGCCGACGGCACACCTCAGTTTTTAGTCCTTAGTTCTTAGTTGTTAGTTCCGAAACAGCCCGGCAAATTTCTGTTTGACAGAATCTGTATTCCAAATCCGTGCCAAAGATACACCTTAGTCATTCGTTATTAGGTCGCAGAACTAAGGTGCTGCGTAAAACTTCCGTTTAGCGCAACGAAGCAGAGGCGAAAAAATTTTCGCCTCTGCTTCTTGTTTGGTTGGGTATTAGTCCAGCAGTTCCTCTGCCAGGGTCAGGGTTTCGGTGAAGCTTCTGGGGACACAGAGCTGCTGCCAGAGCTTGCCGTTTTCCAGCTCCAGGATCACATAGTCCATGGTCAGAATCTCCTTTGGGTCGGCCTTCTGCAGCTCTGCGCCGAAGGTATTCATCAGGAGGGTACATTCCTCCGGAGTCAAGGTGTTGGAGTCGTGGACATTCTTGTCCTTGTCATTATAGTAATACTGCGCATAGCCCTCCGGGTACTCCGTAAAGGCCCAGCTCTGGGCGTAGGTATCGGTGCAGACAACTTGGAAGAGCATGAGCAGATCCGTCGGATCATTGACCCAGTAGCTTCTGGTAATTTCCTGGCCGCTTTTCAGGGTATATGTGAAGGTAACATCGGAATTGATGATTTCTGTATTGCAAAAGTGTTGTGTGGTATTTCCAACCAGCACCCCGCGATCCAGATCATACTCTACGCAGATCTCGCCACGCCGGTAAAAATCCCCATTCATGTCGGCTATCTTTAGCTCGTGGAGTGCCAGGATCAGGTCGAAGTCTTCGGTGAAGGTAGCTTCAGGGGTGTTGTAGGTGCCTTCGATGGTGATGGATTGGATCTCATCCTTGGGCGGAATATAGCGGCTGTCTTTTTCGCCCAGGGCTTCAAAGCCCAGCATCAGGCCCAGCATTACCACCACCGCCACGCTGCCGCAGATCAGCCAGCGCCAGAGCTTGCGGAAGCCCTTGGATGCAATAGCGCCGGAGGCAATGGCTACCAGCAGCGCACCGTGGATCAGGAAGAGCCAGAAATCCATATCCTCCGTGTCCCAGCTGAACATGATTGCGATCACGTAGCCGCCCACGGCTGCTGCGATGACCGTAATAAGATAAGGCACGATGGATGCGGAGAAGGCGCTGCCGGAGCGCTCGGTTCTGCGGTTATGGTGCATGACAAAGCTCAGCGCCAGAAACAGCACGCTGCAGCCCAGGCTGATGGCTACAGTGGAGCCCCGGAGACCGATCACATTGACCCGATCCAGATTCTCTCCGATGGTCAGATAGGAATAGCCAAAGGGCGAGACATATTTCAGCCAGTCGCTCTCTGCTACCACGCCGACGGCAGCGCTTTCGTAGTTCTGCTGAGCGATAATGAAAAGAACGGGAATGCCCACGCAGACCACTGCCGAGGAGAAGAGGAAGTGGAAAATGCTGCCGGAATTGACCAAGAACAGCAGCAGCGTGCTCATACACAGGAGCAGCAGCATCAGGCAGAGCAGCCAGCACTGCAGCATTGCCCAGAAACCTCCGCTCTCCACCCCGGGCAGCAGGGCAAAGATCCCCAGACCCAGGAAGGCAGTGGTTGCCGCAAAGGCCGCCCCCGTAAAGGCAGCACCGAAGCGGACAGCCAGAAGGCTATCCCGTTTGATGGGAAGAGCGTAATACAGATCCGCCGTCTTGCGGGAGAAGAGGTGGGCATGGTTATAGCACAGGAGGATCACGCCCAAAATCAGGGTGGCGGTGAAAATTGCCATGGTCCAGAGAGCCAGCTCATTGCCTAAGGTGTAATTGTGATAATAGTCCATGGTATACTCACGCAGGACGATGCCGGGGCAGAGCATAAGCAGGAAGCCCGTGACCAGGAGGGTAATGGCGATCTGGCGACGGAGGCTGAAGGAATAGAGCTTTAAGGCAGATTTACAGCAGTTCCCGGATGTCATATCCACGCACCTCCATTTCGTAAATAAAGATCTCCTCTAACGAGGGGGCGATGGTCTCGGCGAAGAGGGGCTCCAGGGCATTGACCTGGGTCATGATCTCCTCCCGGTCGCCACGGATCACCATTTGCAGCAGAGAGCCGGTACGCTGGCACTTCAGCACGTTCAGCTTCAGAAGCTGTCCCTCTGTGGGCAGCTTGCGGTAGGCCGCCTGGACTTTGTGGAGGCTGCCACGGAGCTCCTCCAGGGTGTTGGAGCAGATGACCTTGCCCTTATGCAGCAGGGTCACATGGTCGCAGAGATCCTCCAGCTCACGGAGGTTATGGGAGGCGATGATGGTGGTGATTCCCCGATCCTCCGCCCAGGAGATCAGGAGTGCTTTCAGCGTTCCACGCACCACGGGGTCAAGACCGTCAAAGGCCTCGTCCAGCAGCAGCACCTCCGCTCCGGAGGACAGAGCCAGCATCAGCGCCGCCTGCCGCTGCATACCCTTGGACATGCGATCCAAGCGTTGATCCAACTGGATTGGGAAGACATTCTGCAGACTCTTCAGCAGCTCCAGGCTGAAATTGGGGTAAAGACGGCGGTAGAAATCCGCCATAGTCAGCACCGTAGCATTACGGAAAAAGCTGGGCGTATCCGGCAGGAAGAACACCCGCTGCTTTACGGCCGGGCAATCGTAAGCCTCCCGACCGCCGATGAGCAGCTGCCCCTCGTCCGGGCTGTAGACCCCGGCGATCAGACGCATGAGGGTGGACTTGCCGGAGCCGTTGGAGCCCACCAGAGCATGGATGCCGCCCTTTGTAAAATTCAGCTCCACAGCGTCCAGGGCTCGAAGCTGGTCAAATTTCTTGGTCAAAGCAATGGTTTGAATCATCAGGACAGACCCCCTTTCGTTTCTTCATCTATGATCTGCTGCAATTCCTCTGCCGTCAGGCCGGAGAGCAGCGCCTTGCGCACCTCTCTGCGCAGATCCTCACGAGCCGTGCGGCGCAGCAGCTCCATGGCATCCTCCTCCCCCGAGAGGAAAGAGCCCTTGCCGGGGACGGAATAGATCACGCCGCCGGACTCCAAAATGGCATAGGCCTTCTGTACCGTATTGGGATTGATGCCAATATCCACAGCCAGACTGCGGACAGAGGGCAGCTTGTCCCCCGGGGACAGGGCTCCCACCGCCTTCAGCCGCAGGATGCCCTTGACGATCTGGTCATAAATGGGCTCCGGGCTGCGGTAGTCGATCGTGACCATGTGAAATCACCTCCGTATTGACTGTATTACTACGATTAGTACAGTTGCAATATACACCATATAGTCGCCTTTGTCAAGACTTATTTGGGAGAAATAAGCACTAAGCACCGGCAAGCGTTAAAATAGAACGAATGGCGAATGACTAAGAACTAAGGTGTGCCTACGGCACGGATTTTATTTTATGAGCAGAGCCCATGCCTCAGTTATTCACCGTTCGTCATTCGTTATTAGTTCCTAAGACAAGTTGACCTTTCACGGTGAGATATAAACTACAGGCAGTGCCGTTGTGTGGCACTGCCTGTTTTGGTTTATGCGTTCCGGGGCAGGTCTCGGCTGCCCAGCTTTTTCATGATGGCGGAGACGGGACGGTAGAGGATCAACATCAGGGCGAAATTGCCGCCGCAGTGGAGCAGATCAAAGGGAATACCGGCGATCCAATAGGAAAAGGCCATGCGGAAGCCGTTCAGCAGGCCGCCGTCTACGGTGCCGATGAAAATATTGGGCAGAGCGCACAGCGCACCGAAGGCCAGACCGAAGGCACCGGAGATCAGCGCCCACACAAGCACCGAATCCACCTTGCGGAAGAAATAAGTGATGAGCACCAGCAGCGGCCAGGCATACAGATACATGATCCACCACAGGCCGAAGCCGAAGACCGCACCCTCAATGAGGATAAAAACCGGCACCACAAAGAAGATCCTTTTGCCGAAATAGAGGGTAAAAAGGATCAGCCAGAAGCTGGTCAGCTCGATATTGGGCAGGGATGCCATGGCCATTTTGCAAGCCTCAATCACTGCCACCATCAGACCGATGAGGCAGATGTCCCTTGCAGCGGTTTTTCCTCTGGATTGGCTCATGCGGGGGTGTAGACGATCTCGAAGGCATCGCCGTCATTGACGGGCTGCTCGGAAACGCCGTAGTTGCAGTAGCTGCCGTTGACATTGAAGCCCCAGTAGGCGTTATCCTCTTCGTAGACAGCCTTCTCCCCGTTGATATGGGAGATCATCATACCGTAAGGGCCTTCTTCACCCTCGTAGGTCAGACCTTCTGCCTCATCCATGGCCTGGATCAGGTAGAGGGCATCGGTGTGAAGCTCGTAGACGATCTCCTTACCGGTGGAGTCGATGACGGTGATGGTAATGGCCTTCTCGCCTTCCGTAGCTTTCTCACGGAAGAGGAAGTAGGCGCCCAGCATCAGTGCCACCACCAGGACAGCTGCGACGACGATCAGAATTGTTTTCTTCATAGTATGTGTTCTCCTTTTTTAGATAGTTTTCTTGAGACTCGCAAAAAAACGGACCCCTCGCCACTGAGCAAAGGGTCCTAAAAACACATTCCGGACTATGCTTCAGCCAATGCCTCGTGGCGATGCAAGTGACGACAACAGGCAGGTCTTCTGACTTGGAGATCGTGGCTTGCATCCGTCTTCCCGGCAAATGCCAGTGACATGGTTGGATACAAACTCCCTCCTTACAGCGACGAGTTCGTGCAGGATTCGCACCTGCTTCCCTTTTCACCGGAGCGCAGTCGGCTCCGACACCCGTTATCCCTATTCAATTGCAAAGAGATTATAGCACAGCTCCCCTCTTTATGCAAGAGGGTTTTTCTGTAAATATTCCTGTGCAAAGTGGACGGCCACAGCGCCGTCGGCAGCGGCGGTGACGATCTGGCGGACGGCCTTGGTGCGCACATCGCCCACGGCAAAAACGCCGGGGAGATTAGTCTCGGTGCTCTCCCCTGCCCGGATATAGCCGCCCTGATCCAGCTCCAGCTGACCGGCAAAGAGGGCGGAGGCAGGATCTCTGCCAATGGAGATGAAGAAGCCCTGTACTTCCAGATTCCGGATTTCGCCTGTGAGGCGATTTTTCACCAAAATGCTCTGCAATCTGCCATCTGCCTGCAGGCCAACCACCTCGCTTTGGAGGATCAGCTCCACATTCTCCTGCCGCTGCAAAGCATCAAAGGCGGTCTTGGCGGCACGGAGAGTGTCTCTGCGGTGGATGAGATAGACCTTATTGCAGATCTTGGAAAGGTGCAGAGCATCGGCTGCGGCAGACTCGCCGCCACCGACCACGGCCACGGTCTTATTGCGGTAGAGCATCCCGTCGCAGGCGGCGCAGTAGCCTACGCCACGGCCAATGAGGCTCCCCTCCCCGGGCAAGCCCAGGTGGCGGTGATCCGCACCGGTGGCAATGACCACCGTACGGGCAGAAAGCAGACCCTCATCGGTGTGGATCTGCTTGATTGCCCCGGTTAGTTCTACGGCGGTGACCTCTGCGAAGCGGGTCTTGGCGCCGAAGCGCTCTGCCCCCTGCTGCATCTGCATGCCCAGGGTGTAGCCATCCACCGTTTCGGGAATGCCGGGATAATTGTCAATGGCCATGGTCTGGGTCATCTGGCCGCCGACAGTGACCTTCTCCACCAGCACCGCATCCAGGCCGGCTCGGGCGGCATAGAGAGCGGCAGTATAACCGGCAGGGCCGCCGCCGATGATAATCATATCGTAGATCTTATCCATAAGGACTCCTTTCATTGCCGATCCTCCGGCGCTGATGCGTGAAACGGAAATTTGCCGCAGCATCTTAATGCTGCAAACGAATAACTAATAGCGAATGACTAATGACTAAGGTGTGCCTACGGCACAGATTTGGAATATATATTCCGTCAAACAGAAATTTGTCGGTCTGTTTGCCGCAACCAAAGCCGCCCGTATCAGGAAGGATTTCGTACTATGAGTAAGGTTACAAATCACGCAATGTCATTGCGAGGAGCGTAGCGACGTGGCAATCTGTATTCTTAAAGCCTCTGTTTTGAACCAAATTCCCACATATTCGAAACATTTAGAGAACAGATTGCCACGTCGGGCTTACGCCCTCCTCGCAATGACATAGCTTTTCGGCAGCCTCTGCCTCTATTGGCAATGAGGTTTTGGGCGGAAGCATACAGTTCGATAAGCATTAATTTGAATACTCATCGGCGGAGCCGATACATCAGTTTTTAGTTCTTAGCTATTAGTCATTAGCTCACCGATAAACATCTATTTGACTTTTTTGAATTCCCATCGGCGGAGCACCCGCAAGGGGTACGCCGCATCTGTAGCGCTCCTTCGTCGCTGACAGCTGCGCTGCCGATACCTCAGTTATTCACTATTCGTCGTTAGTTATTAGTTCCTAAGATAAATTTCCGTATATGCTTTACTTTAACAGCTCCAGGATCTGCTGCTTGGGACGGACACCTACGCTGCGGCGCTTCTCCTGACCGCCCTCAAAGACGATGAGGGTGGGAATGGTCATCACACCGAAACGCTGTGCCAGCTCAGGCTCTTCGTCAATATTTACCTTCGCTACCAGATACTCAGGGTGCTCCTCAGCGATCTGCTCCACAATGGGAGAAAGGGCTCTGCAGGGGCCGCACCAGGAGGCCCAGAAGTCCACCAGTACGGGATTGGTGCTGCCATTGATCTCAAGGTTAAAATTCTGATTGGTTAAATTCTTTGCAGACATTGTTTTGTCCTCCTTGTTTTTCTTTATGGCCTTATGATACCCCATTTTTCCGAAGATTTCTGTAACTTTATCACAATCCAAGACAAAAGACTGCTGCAAAACTTTGGTTTTGCAGCAGCCTTGGACGGATTCAGGAAATTACAGCAGCTCGGCGAAGTGCTTGATGGTGCGGCACATCTGGCTGGTGTAGGAGTTCTCGTTGTCGTACCAGGAGACAACCTGAACCTGAGTGCAGCCGTTGCCCAGATCCATAACCATGGTCTGAGTAGCATCGAACAGGGAGCCGAAGCGCATGCCAATGACGTCGGAAGAGACGATCTGATCCTCGGTGTAGCCGTAGGACTCGTTGGCAGCAGCCTTCATGGCAGCGTTGATCTGCTCAACAGTAACGGTGCCTTCCACAACAGCGTTCAGCATGGTGGTGGAGCCGGTGGGGGTGGGAACACGCTGGGCAGCGCCGATCAGCTTGCCGTTCAGCTCGGGGATAACCAGGCCGATAGCCTTGGCTGCGCCGGTGCTGTTGGGAACGATGTTGAT
>JAFUPG010000071.1 GCA_017481325.1 Oscillospiraceae bacterium | reverse complement strand
TGCCAATAGAGGTACAGGCTACCGAAAAGCCATGTCATTGCGAGGAGGGCGTAAGCCCGACGTGGCAATCTGTTCTCTAAATGTTTCGAATATGTGGGAATTTGGTGCAAAACGGAGGTTTTAAGAATACAGATTGCCACGTCGCTACGCTCCTCGCAATGACATTGCGTAATATGAAACCTTACTCATAGTACGAAATCCTTCTCGATACGGGCGGCTTCGGCTGTAGCAAACAGTTCGATAAATTTCTGTTTGACGGACGAAATATTCATAATCCGTGCCGTAGGAACACCTTCGTTATTAGTTCTTAGCTGTTAGTTATTAGTTCCTAAACAGACCGACAAATTTCTGTTTGACGGTGCTGCCACGATTCAGCTCAGGAAGACATCCATGGCCAGCATGAGGCAGAAGCCTGCCAGGAGGGCATAGGTGGCGCCTCGCTGGCTGCCGTGGGCATGGGTTTCGGGGATCATCTCATCACTGATGACGTAGAGCATAGTGCCGCCGGCGAAGGCCAGGGCAAAGGGTAAAATAGTTGCAGAAATGCTGACGGCAAAATAGCCCAGAAGGGTGCCTACCACCTCCACCAGACCTGTGGCCAGGGCGCAGAGGAAGGTGCGCTTGCGGCTCATGCCTGCGGCCAGCATGGGGGCGATGATAACCATGCCCTCGGGGATGTTCTGCAGGGCAATGCCACCGGCCACGGTGAGTGCGCCGCTGGGGTCATCGGTGCCGAAGCTGACACCGGCGGCGATGCCCTCGGGAAAATTATGAATGGCAATGGCCATGACAAAGAGCAGCACCTTGCCCAGGCGCTCCTCGCCCTTGGGGTGGGACTCCTGCTCCACACCGGCCAGACGGTGGAGGTGGGGCACCAGACGGTCTGCCAGGTTCAGACAGAAAGCGCCGCAGAAAATACCTGCCACCGTAATAATCAGCGGAAATTTCCCCTCGCCCTCCAAAGAGGGCAGGATCAAGCCCACCACCGCTGCCGCCAGCATGACTCCTGCGGCAAAGGCCATGACAACATCGCTGAATTTATGGGTCATCCGCTTAAAGGCAAAGCCCAGGATAGAGCCGATCACCGTCGCCCCGCCTACGCCTAAAGCGGTCAGTAAAACCAATTCCATTGTTTTGCCTCCTTTTTCTCTTCCTTACATCATACCCGAAATCAGGCAAAAAGTCCAGTGCTGCAGAAAGTTTTCCCCTGAAAGTCTTGACGATACAAGAGAATTTGATAAAATATAGGGAGAGAAAAGGAGGCGCATCCGATTGAACAGCGCAGAACTGCATTATAAGAAGATGATCGAGACGAAAGTCTCCGCACTGATCCTGCGGCTGGGGATTCCTACCACCATCTCCATGCTCATCACCAACATCTACAACATGGCCGACACCTACTTTGTGGGTACGCTGGGCGAGAGCGAACAGGCCGCTACGGGCATTTTGTTTGCGCTCCAGGCCATTATCCAGGGCATTTCCTTTATGCTGGGTCACGGCTCCGGCACCTATGTGGCCAAGGCGCTGGCTGACAGGGACACAAAAGAGGCAAGTACTTACGTTTCCACGGCCTTCTTCTCCGGCGCTGCCATCGGCAGCCTGATCACCGTGCTGGGGCTGTGCCTTTTGACGCCGCTGATGCGGCTGCTGGGCAGCACGGAGACCATTCTGCCCTTCGCCAGGGACTACGGCTTCTGGGTACTGGTCTCCTGCCCCTTTATGGTCTGCTCCCTGATTTTGAACAACAACCTGCGCTTTGAGGGCAAGGCATTTTTTGCCATGTTCGGCCTGACCGCCGGCGGACTGCTGAACATCTTCGGTGACTGGCTGCTGGTGAGTCGGCTGGGGTTGGGGGTCTACGGGGCAGGTCTGTCCACCGCCATTTCTCAGTTTATCAGCTTTGCAATTCTTCTGGTCATGCACTATAAGACCGCCCAGGGCAGGATCTCCTTCCGGCATATCAGCCGCAAGTTCCGTGTGTATTTCACCATTATGCGGGTGGGCTTCCCCTCCCTGATCCGTCAGGGTCTCACTGCCCTCTCCGGCAGCCTCTTAAACAACCTGACCAAGCCCTTTGAGGATGCGGCCATTGCCGCCATGAGCGTGGTGAACCGCTACTCTATGTTCGTCATGTGCGTGGGTCTGGGCATCGGCCAGGGCTTCCAGCCGGTGGCCGCCTTTAACTATGAGGCAAAGAAATACGACCGTGTGAAGCGTGGCCTGCTCTTTACCATTTGCTTCGGTTTGATTTTTGTGGGTATCATGTCCACGGTGAGCCTGATTTTTGCCGAGGAGATCGTGAGGCTGTTCCAGGAGAGTCCGGCAGTCATTGAGGTGGGCGCTGTGGCACTTCGCTATTCCGCAGCCGCTCTGTGCTTTATGCCTCTGAGCATCCCCGTGAATATGCTCTACCAGAGCATCCGCAAGGCGGGCATTGCATCGTTCCTTGCTACGCTGCGCTCCGGTGCGCTGCTGATCCCCATTCTGCTCATCGGCGTGCCTATTCTGGGTCTGAAGGGCATTCAGATCGCCCAGCCCCTGTCTGACCTGCTGACCGGCCTGATCTCCATTCCCTTTATTATTCACTTCCTGCACAGTACGCCAAAGGAGAACCCATGAAATACAATACCGTAATTCCTGCCCGTTTTCTTGCCCGGCCGAATCGCTTTATTGCGAAGGTGGAACTGGAGGGACGGGAGGAAACTGTCCACGTGAAAAATACCGGCCGCTGCAAGGAGTTGCTGGTGCCGGGGAACACCGTTTACCTGGCCCTTGGAGAAAATCCCCGGCGGAAGACCAAATATGATCTCATCGCCGTGGAAAAGCGGCCGGGGCTGCTGATCAATATGGACTCCCAGCTGCCCAATGACGCTGCGGCGCAGTGGCTGCCCAAAAGCGGACTATTTTCCGAAAAGGCCGTCATTCGCCGTGAGGTCACTTACGGCGCTTCCCGATTTGATCTCTATGTGGAGGACGGGGATCGGAGAGCCTTTCTGGAGGTCAAGGGCGTGACCTTAGAGCAGGAGGGTCTGGCCAGCTTCCCCGATGCGCCCACAGAACGGGGCATTAAGCATCTGAAGGAGCTGAGCGCCAGCCTTTCCGAGGGCTATGAGGCCTATGTCCTCTTTGTGATCCAGATGAAGGGGGTTCACAGCTTCTGTCCCAACGAAAAGACCCATGCGGCCTTTGCCGAAGCGCTGCGGCAGGCAGCGAAGGACGGGGTAAAGGTGCTGGCAATGGACTGTCTGGTTCATCCGGACAGCATGGAGATCGACCAACCTGTGCCGGTAATCCTTTGAGTTGACTTTTACGCTGTAATGCGCTATAGTATAGAAAACATTCCCACGGAGGAAAATACAATGCTGAATTTGCGAAACTATCCCTGTATCTATGCCGGTGGCAAGCTGATCCCTGCCGCTGACGGAGCAGGCAAAGACAAGACCATGGCCTACGGTGTGCTGGCAGCACACAACACCTCCGGCAATATGGACAGCCTGAAGCTGAAATTTGATGCCATGGCCTCCCATGATATCACCTATGTGGGCATCATCCAGACCGCCCGTGCCTCGGGTCTGAAGGAATTCCCTCTGCCCTATGTGCTGACCAACTGCCACAACTCCCTCTGCGCCGTGGGCGGCACCATCAACGAGGATGACCATGTTTTCGGTCTCTCCGCTGCCAAGCGCTACGGCGGCGAGTTCGTACCTGCCCATCAGTCCGTCATTCACAGCTATATGCGTGAGATGTATGCCGGGGGCGGCCGGATGATCCTGGGCTCTGACTCCCACACCCGTTACGGCGCTTACGGCACCATGGCCATCGGTGAGGGCGGCCCGGAGCTGGTAAAGCAGCTGCTGCAGAAGACCTATGATATCCAATACCCCCGTGTGGTGGCGGTGTACTTAACCGGCAAGCCCAAAGCCGGTGTGGGTCCTCAGGATATTGCCCTGGCGCTGATCGGTACTACCTTCCATAACGGCTTTGTAAAAAACAGCGTCATGGAGTTCTTTGGCCCCGGCGTTGGCAATCTGTCCATGGACTACCGCAACGGCATCGATGTCATGACCACGGAGACCAGCTGCTTGAGCTCCCTGTGGCAGACCGATGAGACCGTAAAAAAGAGCCTCCTTGCCCACGGCAGAGTCGATGCCTACAAGGAGCTGAAGCCTATGGAGGGCGCCTGTTACGATGCCGCCATTGAGGTGGATCTGAGCAAGGCGGAGCCTATGATCGCCCTCCCCTTCCACCCCAGCAACACCTATACCATCCGGGAATTCAACGAGAATTTAGAGGACATTCTGGCCAAGGTGGACGAAGATACGGTCAAGACCCTGGGTCTGAAATCCGCTCCCGCTCCCCTGCGCAACAAGATCCGCAACGGTAAATTCTATGCCGATCAGGGCGTGATCGCAGGCTGCAGCGGCGGCACTTATCAGAATTTGGTGAAGGCTGCGGAAATTCTGCAGGGCAAGCCCCTGGGAGACGGCCATTTCTGGCTCTCCTGCTATCCTGCCAGCCAGCCGGTACTCATGGAACTGATGCGCCGGGGCGCTCTGGAGCAGCTGATGGCCTCCGGTGCCTCCATCCGCTCCGCCTTCTGCGGCCCCTGCTTCGGTGCCGGCGACGTGCCTGCCAACGGCGCTTTCTCCATCCGCCACTCCACCCGCAACTTCCCCAACCGTGAGGGCTCCAAGCCCACGGACGGCCAGGTGGCCTATGTGGCACTGATGGACAGCCGTTCCATCGCCGCCTCTGCCCTGAACGGCGGCGCCATCACCCCGGCCACGGAGCTGGCGGATCTGACGGAAGATCCCGCCTATCTGGAATACCGTTTCAACGACACACCCTACCGCCGGGTCTATCACGGCGTGGGCAAGGCAGATCCCGAGTCGCCCCTGGTTTTCGGTCCCAATATTGCCGATTGGCCGGAACAGATCCCTCTGCCGGAGGATCTGCTGATTACCGTGGCCTCCGCCATCTATGATCCCGTCACCACCACCGACGAGCTGATCCCCTCCGGCGAGACCTCCTCCTACCGCAGCAATCCCCTGCGCCTCAGCGAATTCGCCCTGAGCCGCAAGGACCCCCAATATGTGGCAAGAGCCAAGGCAGTTCTTGCGCAGGAGAAAGCACGCAGAACCAACGGTATGATTCCTCAGGGCTATGACCCCACCAAGACCGGTTTGGGTAGCGCTGTTATGGCCATCCGTCCCGGCGACGGCTCTGCCCGTGAGCAGGCCGCCTCCTGCCAGAGAGTTCTGGGCGGCGTGGCAAACTTCTGCCAGGATTTCGCCACCAAGCGCTACCGCAGCAACGTGATCAACTGGGGCATGCTGCCCTTTACCGTGGAGCATATCGCAGACTACAATATGCAGCCCGGTGATCAGGTCTATGTCCCCGGCATCCGTCAGGCACTGCTGGGCGATGATACCGCCATGGAAGCCACATTGATCCAGGGCGAGAGGCAGACGCCCATCACCCTGAAGCTGGAAAATCTCAGCCGGGAAGAACGGGATATCATCCTCTCCGGCTGCCTGATCAACTATTACGCATAACAAAAGGGAGCGTTCCTTGCTTTGGAACGCTCCCTTGGCTTTTTTACTTTTTATACACGCCAGTCGGAGAGGTATGCCTCCTGCTCGGGGGTCAGGGTATCGATCTCGAAGCCTGCGCCCTGGAGTTTTAAGAGGGACACTGCGTCATCAATGGACTTGGGCACCTCGTAGACCTGCTTGTCCAGATTCTTGCCGTTCTTGAGCATATACTCCAGGGACAGCGCCTGGACGGAGAAGCTGGTATCCATGATCTCGGCAGGGTGGCCGTTGCCGGAGGCCAGGTTCACCAGACGACCCTCGGCCAGCAGGTTCAGCACTCGGCCGTCGGGCAGCTCGTAGCCCATGATCTCATTTCTGCGCTTATAGATCTTCACTGCCATCTCTTCCAGCTCTACGCCGTTGACCTCTACGTTGAAATGGCCGGCATTGGCCAGGAAGGCGTTGTGCTTCATGACCTCAAAGTGGCGACGGGTGATCACATCCTTGCAGCCGGTGGTGGTGATGAAAATATCACCCTGGGGCGCTGCCTTGTCCATGGGCATGACTCTGCAGCCGTCCATGGAAGCCTCCAGCGCCTTGATGGGGTCGATCTCCGTGACGATGACATCGGCGCCCATGCCCTTGGCACGCATGGCAACACCTCTGCCGCAGTAGCCATAGCCTGCAACCACTACGGTCTTGCCTGCCACCAGCAGGTTGGTGGTGTGCATTACGGCATCCCAGACGGACTGGCCGGTGCCGTACTTGTTGTCGTAGTAGTGCTTGCACTTGGCATCGTTGACATTCATCATGGGGAAGGGCAGAAGACCCTCCTTGGCACGGGCGAAGAGGCGGTGGATGCCGGTGGTGGTCTCCTCGGCGCCGCCGATGATATTGTCGCCCAGGTGGGCATAGTCGCCAGTGAGCAGATCCAGCAGGTCGCCGCCGTCATCGATGATCAGGTCGGGATGGCAGGACAGAGCCTCTACCAGAAGGCCCTTGTACTCATCGCTATTGACACCGTGCATGGCATAGGTCTCCACGCCCATGGAGGCCAGACCTGCGGCTACATCGTCCTGGGTGGACAGGGGGTTACAGCCCGTGGCATGAACCTCTGCGCCGCCGGCGGCAAGGCACAGGGCCAGATAGGCGGTCTTGGCTTCCATATGGATGGAGATGGTGATCTTCTTCCCGGCAAAGGGCTTCTCCTGCTCAAAACGGGCCCGGATGGCGCTGAGCGCAGGCATGAAATCCTGCACCCACCGGATCTTCATTCTGCCGTACTCGGCAAGGGACATATCTCTAACATGGCTCATAGTATAAACCTCCGCAAAATTCTGATGATATCATAACATATACCAAAAGAATTTTCAACCTCCTGACAAAATTCATACTTTATTTATGGACAAACTATGGAAATTGCGTTACAATAGGCTTAATTCCAAAGGAGGAAGCTTATGGGAAATCTGAAACGTAAGTACAATCGCTTTATTTTCAAGCACAAAGACAAGGGCATCCCTAATCTGATGCTCTGGATCGTGCTGGGTAATATTCTGGTCTATGTCTATGACCTGATCAGCGGAACCGGTATCCTTTACAACGCCATGTGTTTTAACATGGATCTGATCCTCCGGGGGCAGGTTTGGCGGCTGCTGTCTTATATTTTCCTCAACGCCTACAATTACGGCAATATCTTTTTCCTGGCCATCTCCATGCTGTTTTATTACAACATGGGGCGCAGCCTGGAAATGGTCTGGGGCACGCTGCGGCTGAATCTGTACTATCTCTGCGGCGTGCTGCTGATGGATGTGGCCGGTGTGCTGGGCTGGCTGATTTCCCCCGCTACCATGGTCTATATCAATTCCACCTACCTGAATCTGTCCCTGTTTTTGGCAGTTGCCACCCTGGATCCCGACCGCCGGGTGCTGTTCTTCTTTTTCCTGCCCATCCGGATGAAGTGGCTGGCCTTTTTCGACCTGATCATGAGCCTGGTGCCTCTGCTGGAGGTGCTGATCATGATGCTTCCCCTTTATGGCTTCTCCTGGTCGCTGGTGTTCTATGCGCTGTTCCCGGTGGTGGCAATTTTGAACTACTTTATTTTCTTAGGAAGAGATGTTCGAAATGTTTTGCCGGACTGGATGAACCGCAAGCGCCCCAAGAAAAATTACCGCACCACCGCCCAGACACCGCCGCAGCCCGATCCCAACTGGGCAAATAAATACCGCAGCAGCACCGGCCAGCGGCCTTACCGCCACAAGTGCACCGTCTGCGGTAGAACAGACACCAACTGTCCCGGCCTGGAATTCCGCTACTGCTCCAAGTGCAAGGGCTATTTCTGCTACTGCATCGACCACATTAACAATCACAACCACGTGGAATAAGTGAATTTGAAAAACACCGCTCCGAAACCGGAGCGGTGTTTTGCTTTAATTCAGTTCATTTTCGCCGGGGAGGGTGTCAATGCTGTTTGCATCGGAGAAATAGGCATCCAGCAGCACCTTGGCAATATTGCCCAAATGGCCGCCCTGGGCGCCCTTTTCCACGTAGATGGCAATGGCGATCACGGGGTCATCCGCCGGGGCGAAGAGGACGAAGGAGCCGTTATCGGAGCCGCCGGAGCCGTGCTCGGCAGTACCGGTCTTGGCGCAGACCTTAATATCATAGTCGGAGAACACGGCATTGGAAGTACCGTTATAGATATAGGTACTCATGTTCATGCCCTCGATGATGGTCTCGTAGGCCAGGTCGGAGATCTCCAGCTGGCTGGCGATGGTGGGTTCGTTCTCCACGATCAGCTGGTCGTAGTCCGCAGAGAGGACACGGCGCAGGAAGGTGGCCTCGTAGCGGACACCCTGATTGGCCAGGGCGCAGGTGTAGGAACACAGCTGCAGAGGGGTAAAGCGGTGCTCGGACTGGCCGATGGCTGCGGCGATGGTATCGCCGCCGTACCAGACGCTGGCATCGTTGTCATAAAGATTGGCCTTGGTCTCGGGGTTGGCTCGACGGCCGGTTTCCTCATAGAGTTCCACACCGGTAGGCTCGGCCAAACCCAGGGCCCTGGCGACCTCGTCGATCTTGTCAATGCCCGTCATCCAGCCCACTTCGTAGAAGTAGTAGTTACAGGAAACTGCCAATGCCTCCATCACGTTGATGCTCTGGTGGGTGGCTGCGCCGTTGGTAGCGGTGTAGAGCATGCAGCGTGGGGTGTAGACCTCGGTCTCGAAGCGCTTGTAGACGCCCTCGTCGTATACTTCAAAGAGGGGGTTGATGGTGCCGGAGTCCACAGCGGCAATGGTGGTGACCATCTTAAACACAGAGCCAGGAGGATATTCCGCCATGAGTGCCCGGTTAAAGAAGGGATTATAGGGCTGCTCCTTGGTGATATTGTAGTCCTCAAAGAAGCGGCTCAGGTCATAGGTGGGATAGCTGGCGCAGACCAGAATTTCGCCGGTCTTCACATCCATGGCAACCAGTGCGCCTCCCTCGGCATCCTTGGCAAGATCCTTGCCGTTGAGGCCGTTTTCACGGAGATCCAGTATGGTGGCCTCCAGCGCATCCTCCCCCAGCGCCTGAAGATCCAGGTCAATGGTCAATTCAACGTTGTTGCCCGCCTTGGGCTCCGTGATCCACTTTTCCGAGAGAACCGTGCCGTCCATGGCAATGGTGGTGGATTTCAGGCCGTCTGTGGCATGGAGTTCAGACTCAAAGGCCGCCTCCAGGCCGCTCTGACCCACTTTGGCATCCATTTCATAGTCAAACTGCTTGTAATACTCGTACTGCTCCCGATCCATGTCGCCGATATAGCCCAGAATATGGGCGGCATACTTGGTATAGTATTCCCGAACCGTGGTGGCCACCACCGCCAAGCCGGGAATGCCCAGCTCCGTGATGGATGCCAGGGATGCGGCCTCCACGTCGTTGAGCAGTTCGTAGGAGGGCAGCTGTGTAAAGCCTCGCAGATCCAGCTCGTAGCGCACGGAGATCAGGGCCCGAGCCTCTTCCTCAGACCAGTCTGCAGGGATGTTATAGCGATCCCGCATGCGGCTGATAAACTGCGCCGCAGAGATATCTCCATCCCAGTCTCTCTTGTAGAGGAAATCCTTGAAGTAGCCATTATAGGTGGAATTGTAGGAGTCAAAATCGTACTCATAGGGCTTTTGCTTGGTGATGGGCAGGTGGTCGTTAAACTCCAATCCCAGCTGGTCGCAGAGATTGACCAGGGAGCGGAGCTTTCCGTTGGTATCGTCGGCGCTGTAGACGACGTCTTTGATCAGAATGATGTTAAAGGCCGCACGGTTGCCCACCAGCACGGTGCCGTCCCGATCCAGAATCTCGCCACGGGCGGCTGTGATACGGGTGAGGTAGGTGATGGAATCCTGCTCTTTCTGGCTGTGATCCACCGCCTCCGTAACCTGCAACCGGTACAGACGAACGGCAAATATGCCAAAAATTACGGCGACCAACAGCAAAAAGGAGATCACACGGGATGAAAATTTAAACCGACTCATAAGGATCACCGATCTTTTCTATACGTTTCACTGCAATGTACACAAGGGGATGGCTCAAAGCGGAGACCAGCACGCAAGGCAGCAGATCCGTCAGGTAACGGGAGACCTCCAGGTCACCGAAGAACCAGCGCAGGAAGAAAATGACGCTCTGTTCCACCAGCAGGGTGGCAAGGCACACCAGCAGGCAGAAAAAGTAGCGGTTGGTCACCAGGGTGCGGGTGAGAACGGCGCAAAGCACCGGCAAAACCGTCAGCACGGCCAGGCTGACCGTGCCGTAGTCGATGCCCGACAGGCACCAGATCAGAGAACTGATGAGAGCGAAAAGACCGCCCCGTTCCGGCCCTTCCCGGAGGCAGACACAGACGACCACCACGGGAACAAAGTTGGGGTGCGCCCCCAGCAGAGTTCGGTTGCCGAAAATCACCGTCTGGAACATCATGGCCGCCAGGAACAAAAGGGCGTACAGGCACCAGCGCAGAATGTGCATCCACTGCTTGGGCGTGATATAAAGTTTATCCAACATAGGTGCCTGCTCCTTCCTCAGTCTGCCTGGAATTGGGTGAGAATAAATACCTGCTCCAGGGTGTTAAAATCCACCGCAGGGGTCAAAATGGCGTATTTGGACACGCCGGTCTCGTCGATGCCGGCATCCTCGATGTAGCCCAGGATCAGATCCTTGGGGTAAACGGCAGAGCCGGTGGTGACGACCTGGTCATTGTTGCGCAGAACGGCATCGCTGGGCAGGTAATTCATGCGGAGCTTGCCGATGTTATCGGTGGTGTAGGAGCCCTGCACCGTGCCCGTATGGCCGGAGGAGGAGATGCTGGCACCGATCTTCAAGGAGGAGTCCAACACCGTGGTGATGCTGGACCAGTTGGGGCCCACCTCGCTGATGATGCCCACCACCTGGCCATACTCCGTCACCGCCACCATGCCCTCGGCAAGGCCGTCGGAACTGCCCTTGGCAATGGTGAAGCTGCTCTTCCAGCTGGAGGACTCCCAGGAGACGATGTAGGCAGAGCAGAGCGCATAGTCAATGTTCTTCTCCTTCAGATCCAGCAGCTCCTGCAGGCGGCGGTTTTCACGCTCCAGAGCATCGTTCTCACGGATGTTATCCTCGATCTGAGCGATGCGCTCCCGGAGATATTTATTCTCCGCCTCCAGGGCTTCGTAGCCGAAAATATAGTCATAGTACCGCTCCACCTGGCGCACAATGGCACTGACACCGCTGCGGATGGGCGTCAGCACCGCCTGCACACCCTTCTCCGGCCAGGTTGCGCCGAAGAGAGCGGAGACGATGGAAATCACGATGGCAAGGACAAGAGCAATGACAATGATCGCCTTGACCCGTGTGCTGAATTGTTTCTTCAAAAAATCACCCCATTACTGTGCAGGCAGGACGATGCCGCACTTTTCCAGGATCTGCGCCAGAGCGCAGACGGGTAGACCCATTACGTTATAATAATCCCCACGGATGCCGGGGACGAAAACGGAAGCCCTCCCCTGGATGCCGTAGGCACCGGCCTTGTCCATGGGCTCGCCGGTGGCGATATAGGCACGGATCTGCCGATCCGTCAGCTCCACAAAGCTGAGATGGGTCACTTCGCTGTGGCAGTAAGAAATGCCGTCCTTCAGAACGCACAGACCCGTAATGACCCGGTGCTCCCGGCCGGAGAGCAGGCGGAGCATCTCGTAGGCCTCTGCTTCGTCGGCAGGCTCGCCCAGAATTTTCCCCTGGCAGACCACAATGGTGTCGGCGGCGATGATGAGATCCTCTTTTTCGCAGAGCTGCTCCACCGCCCGTGCCTTCAATTCGCTGACACGGCGGACTTCCGCCTCGGGATCGGCGGATAAATCCATTGTCTCGTCGTGGTCGGCAGTGCGGACGGAAAAGCGCAGCCCCATGCGCTCTAAAAGTTCACGCCGTCTGGGAGAGGCGGAGGCAAGAATGATATTCATAGTTTCTCCTTATTCTACCCCTCGCAGGTACAGACCTCTGGTGCCGGAGCCGGGTTCAAACTGTCCGCCGGACTGCCATTGAGCCAGAATGCCGTCGATTTCTGCAGGGTTCTCTGTGGTGAAGGACAGGCGCAGCGCCCACAGCCCCAGCTTGCGCAGCTCGTCCTTCTTATCCAGAAGGTAGAGCTTCTTGCCGTTGAGGATCACACTGCGGCAGGTGTTGCCGTCCTTGATTACGGGGAATTCCTCCCCGATGCGGTCGATGAGACGGGTGGTATCCGTCTGGCAGGAGCAGATGCCGCTGCGGTTTTTCATGAGGCAGTTCTCTGTGAGCATCAAGGGCAGGCGACCGTAGACGATCATCTCCGTGGGCAAAGGCTTGGACAGGTCACGGATCTGAGGCAAGGTCATCTCAAAGGAGACCGTGGTGCTGGCAAGTCCCAGCTTTTTCTGCATGGCCATGGAACGGGAGTTGAACACGTTCATGCCGAAATCTCCGCTGACCTCCAGGTCACGGGCACGGCAGATCTCGATCTGCCCCAGGTTGCCCACCAGGACCCGGGTAATGCCCATGGGTCTCAGGCGCAGCAGCTGCGCCAGAAGCGCCGGAGTCTCATTGTCCCGGAGGACTCTGGGCAGCACGGCGGCAATGACCTGATCCTTGGCCAGAGCGGTATAGAAGGCAGGATCATCCATGATCAGATGAATGGGAACGTACAAAACCGCTGGCTTCATCCGGCGCAGGCGCTGGGTGATCTGCTCTGTACGGGTGATGCTGACGGTGAGCACCGGAGGCTTGCGGCTGCCGGTGAATTTCTGGGGTGCTTCGGGGCGGTGGGTCTCCACCTCCCGGAATCTGCCACGGAGGGCCAGCAGCTGGCTCAGCACCTCACGGCGCAAACGGTTGATCTCCGAGGCTGGCACGCTGAGGTTGCGATCCAGCACGCAGCGGACAGAGCGGCAGTAGAAGGGCGTGCCACCGGTTTTGCGCAGGCGCTACTGCAGCTCCTCCTGGCTCAGTTCCCGGGTACGGGCTGCTTCGGGCAGTTCGCCCACGGTTTTGCACACGTTGCCCAGATCGTCCTGGGCTGCCAGCTGCACCGGCTGGTCGGCGGACACAATGGCATAGAAATCCACTGGCACACGCTGGGGCTCCACATTCTCATAAGAAGCACGGGCGGCCTGTAAAATGGTCTTGTTCTCCCCGTCCTTCAGACGGGTGCCGAACATCTGGGGGCCGGTCTTGCGGTAGTAATAGTCCTGGGTGAAGCCCTGACGGGAGAACACCGCCTCCAGCATATGCATAGCTTCCGGACTGACTGTGCCCTCGTCTAGGGCACGGCGGTAGATATCCGTGACCACGGCCACGTACTCCGGCCGCTTCATGCGACCTTCGATCTTCAAACTGGCAACGCCCAGGTTCGTCAGTTCACGAAGCTGGCGGATCAGGCAGTTATCCTTCAGGCTCAGGGGGTATTTTTCTTCAAAACGGTCGTAGCCGTAGGGCAGGCGGCAGGGCTGGGCGCACTGGCCACGGTTGCCGCTGCGGCGGCCGATGAGGGCGGACATATAGCACTGGCCGGAATAGCACATACAGAAAGCGCCGTGGACAAAGATCTCGATCTCGATGGGGCTGTTGCGCAGGATGTAGGCCATGTCCTCCCCCGAGAGCTCTCTGGCCAGCACCACACGGGTGATGCCCATTTGCGCCGCCTGACGGACGCCCTCCAAGGAGTGAATGCTCATCTGGGTAGAGGCGTGGATGGGCACTGTAGGCGCAACCTGACGGCACAGGGACACCATGCCCAGATCCTGGACGATAAAGGCATCGATGCCGGCAGCGGCTGCACCGGCGATGACCTTGGTGGCGGCCTCCATCTCCCGGTCGGAGACCAGGGTGTTTAAGGTGAGGTAGACCTTGACCGAGCGGGCATGGCAATAGCGCAGCACCTCGGGGAGCTCTTCCATTGTGAAATTACGGGCGCCGTGACGGGCATTAAAATCCTGGACACCCAAGTAAACCGCATCGGCACCGTTGCACACTGCGGCACGCAGGGCATCGGTAGAACCGGCGGGGCAAAGCAGTTCCGGCATAGGTCGCTCTCCTGATTCGTTTAATGAGCCTATTTTCAGCAATAGGTACTCTATTATAGCACATCCCGGGGGTAAAATGCTATAAGGACTTGCGAAATTTCCACAAAAATCACAAAAAGGTTTCGGCAATTTCACAAAAGGGTAAAAAAGAAGAAACCGGCTTTTGCGTAACATTTTGTTAACATAATCGTCATAAAACTACCGGTTTTTGGGGGGTAATCCATAGAGTTATCAACAAATTTACAGGTTTATACACAGATGCCTCATTCATTTTTACGGTAAACCTCGACAGGCTTTTCCACGGTTACAAATTTTTCTACTTTTTTCACAGTTTTTGTTACTCTTTCGCCAATTTTCGTCTTTGACGAAATAATACTGTGCAAGCAGCGGAAATTGTGATATAATGTAGGGTGAAATACTGTAAGGAGGTGCGGAGAATGGAACAGCGTATGGGTGCCATTGCCAAAGAGGCGGGGCAGCTGGTTCTCCAGGCCAGAAATATTGCCGATTCCGTGGCACAGAAGGGCTCGCCCCGGGATCTGGTAACGGAATACGACACAAAGGTGCAGGAATTGCTGCGCAGAAAACTGGCAGAGGCGTTTCCGCAATACGGCTTCTTCGGTGAGGAGGAGCAGTATCACGACATTCAGGATAAGGAAGGCTTCTTCATCGTCGACCCCATCGACGGCACCACCAATTTTGTCCGTGGGCTGCACCACAGCTGCATCTCCGTGGGGCTTTATGTGGGAGGCCGGATGGAGAGCGCCGCCGTGTACAACCCCTATTACGACGAGCTTTTCACCGCCGGACGGGGCAGAGGCGCTTACCTGAACGGCAAGCGGCTGGAAATGAAGCCTGTCAGTCTTCAGGAATCCCTGGTGCTCTTCGGCAGTGCAATCTACTACCGGGACACCGTACCTGCCACAGTGCGCATGGTGCAGGAGCTGTTCCCCATGACCCTGGATTTCCGCCGGGGCGGCTCTGCGGCGCTGGATCTGTGTTATCTGGCCTCCGGCGGCGGCGATGTGTTCTTTGAAACCTGTCTGCAGCCCTGGGATTATGCCGCAGGCAGCCTGATCGTCACCGAGGCCGGCGGCATCGTCAGCGCCCTGGACGGCACAGCGCTGCGGCTGACCACCCCCTGCTCCGTTGCCGCAGGCAACCCCCTGAACCACCCGCAGCTGATTGAAATCGCTCAGAAGATTTTGGAAGAACCGGATATGAAAGGAAGGATCAAATGAAAAAGATAAAAGTGATCTTTGTGCTGCTGGCACTGCTGCTGTGCCTTTCCCTGCTGCTGCAGGGCTGTTCTCTGGCTGCCCTGGGCAGCGTAATGGCCGACATGGATGTTGTGGCTCCGGAATCCATCATTGATTGGGACGATCTGACCGAGGAGGAAGAGACCGAGGACACCGAAAAGCCCACCACCCAGACCGAACCCGATGCGGAAACGGAGTCCACCGAGCCTGTAGAGCCCACCGAGACCACCGAACCCACCGAGCCTGACGATACCCAAACTTCCGACCACACCCCCTACCAGGAGTACGAGCGCTATGAGATCGCACCCATGGAGGAAATCCCCTTTGACGAGATCGTCTACGAGCGTCCCGACACCCAGGCCATGATCGACGGCTTCGCCAAGATCGGGGAGATGGCAGCGGCCGGCGAGGATGCCGACGATATTCTCGATGCCTTTGACGCTCTGTACGGGGACTACGCCTGGTTCCACACCATGAGCACCTATGCCTATATCCGCTACTGCCTGGATCTGGATGACAGCTTCTACGACGAGGAGAACAGCTGGTGTGACGAGCAAAGCCCTCTGCTGTCCCAGGCGGAGGAGAATTGCTACATCGCCATGGGTGAGAGTTCCCTCCGTGAGGAGCTGGAGAGAAAGTACTTCGGTGAGGGCTTCTTCGACTACTACGATCAAAACCAGATCTACTCCAACGACCGGGTGGTAGAATTGATGCAGGAGGAGTCTAACCTGCAGAACGAGTACATGGCGCTGCAGAACGAGATGACCATCACCTGGCAGGGCGAAGAACAGCTGGTGGAGGAACTGCTGTCCGACCCCTCTCTGGACTACAATTCCTATATGGAAATTTACAGGCTCTACTACGAGAAGTACAATCCCCTCTGCGCCGAGATCTTTATTCAGCTGGTGGGGATTCGTCAGGAGATCGCCGCCGAGCTGGGCTATGAGAGCTATGCCCACTTTGCTTACGAGTACACCTATGAGCGTGACTATACACCGGAGCAGGTCAAGGCTTATACCAACGACATCGCCCTGGAGCTGTCCGATATGTATTACACCGCCGTCTACACCGACTACAGCGCCGAAATGGACACCACAGCGGTTATGGATAACCTGAAAACCGTTGCCTACAGCTTTGGCGGCGATATCGCCACCAGCTATGACTATATGGAGGCCTATGGGCTCTATGATCTCTCTGAATCCCCCAGCAAGATGCCCGGTTCCTATGTGACCTACCTCTATTCCTACGGCATGCCCTATATGTACGTCTCTCCCACCGGCGACATCTCCGACTGCCTCACCGCTGTCCACGAGTTCGGCCATTTTGTGGATAACTACGTCAACTGCGGCTACACCTACTCCATTGACTGCGCCGAGATCTTCTCTCAGGGTCTGGAGTACCTGTCCATTGACCGGATGGATCTTTCCACCTGGGACAAGCGCAGCCTGACGGATGCCAAGCTGGGCGATGCCATTTTGACCTTCCTGGGTCAGGGCTGCTATGCGGAGTTTGAGCAGCGGGTCTATGACATTCCCGCAGAAGAACTGACGGCCGAAAAGATCAATGAGATTTTCTACGAATGCAACGAAAAGTTCGGCATGGGCATGTATGGCATGGAGGACATCCTTGCCCCCGGCTGGATCGATATTCAGCACTTCTTCATTGCCCCCTATTATGTGATCAGCTACTGCATCTCCAACGACGTGGCGCTGCAGATCTATCAGAACGAGCTGAACAGCGGCAGCGGTCTGGAAAGCTACTATGCCCTTCTGGAGCGCTCAGCCGGCAACACCATTCTGGCGCTGGTAGACGAGGCCGGCATGAAATCTCCCTTTGAAACCGGCCGCATGGCAGAGCTGGCGGACTTCTTTGCCGCAGAACTGGAGTAAATTCTATGAGTGATATTATCGCCGCCGTTGCCACGGGGAAGATCCCCTGTGCCATCGGCATCCTGCGGCTCTCGGGCAAGGGCTGCAGTGAGGTGGCAGATCGGGTTTTCGTCCCCGACTGCGGCAAGACCATCGCCCAGCTGAAGCCCCGGATGCTGTACCTGGGCAAGGTCTACGACCGCAAGGGCAGGATCATTGACCAGGCTATGGCGGTCTACTGCCCCGCCCCCCACAGCTACACCGGCGAGGACACCGTGGAACTGCAATGTCACGGCTCCCCCGCCATGCTGGCCTCCGCTCTGGAGGCGCTGCTGGCGGCAGGTGCAAGGCAGGCAGGTCCCGGCGAATTCACCAAGCGTGCCTTCTTGAACGGGCAGCTGGATCTGACCCAGGCAGAGGCGGTCATCGATCTGATCGATGCCCAGACCGCCGAGGCCGCTGCCAATGCCGCAGGCCAGCTGGGCGGCGCACTGCTGCAGCGGATCTCCCCCATTTATGAGGATATGACCGACCTGTGCAGCCATTTCCATGCCGTGCTGGACTATCCCGACGAGGATATTGCGGACTTTGAGCTGCAGGAGCTGGAAGAGACCCTGGAGCGCAGCGCAAAAGCGCTTCAGCGGCTGCTCACTACCTATGAACAGGGGCGTTTCCTGAAGCAGGGTGTGAAGGCGGTGCTTTTGGGCAAGCCCAATGTGGGCAAGTCCTCCCTGCTCAACGCTCTGGCAGGCTATGACCGTGTGATCGTCACGGAGATCGCCGGCACTACCCGGGATACCGTAGAAGAAACCGTGCGCCTGGGCAAGGTGTTGCTGCGCCTGACGGACACCGCCGGTATGCGTGATGCGGAGGATCGCATTGAGGCTCTGGGCGTGGAGCGCTCCCGTCAGGCGGCCAAGGAGGCAGAGCTTGCCATCTTTGTCTGCGAAGGTAACCGGGCGCTGGACGAGGAGGATCTCCTTGCCATGGAGGCGGCAAAGAGCGCACCCTGTGCCGTCGCCCTGATCAACAAGTGCGACGAAGGCTGTCAGATCTCCCCGGAGGCGCTGCCTTTTGACAATGTTTTCACCGTTTCCGCCAAGACCGGTGAGGGTCTGACAGCGCTGCAGGACTTTGTGGAGGCCAGATTCGGCGGCGGTACACAGATCGACGGCTCAATTCTGACCAATCCCAGACAGTTCGGCGCTCTGAAACGGGCTGCCGATGCCATTGCCCGGGCCAAAAACAATGCCGGACTCACCCCCGATGCCCTGTTGACCGATGTGGAATGTGCCATGGAGGCTCTGGGAGAGGTCATCGGCCGCACCGTTCGGGAGGACATTACCGACCGCATTTTCCAGCGCTTCTGCGTAGGAAAATAGAAAGGAAGCAATTCCAATGAAGGAAAGCTTGAGAACAGAGGCTGCCCGTCTGGGCATTACTCTCACGGAGGCGCAGCTGGAGCAGTTCTGCACCTTTGGAGAGGCTCTGATCGAGAAAAATAAAGTCATGAATCTCACCGCCATCACAGAGCCGGAGGCGGTGGCAAAGCTGCACTTTGCCGACTGTCTGGCGCTGCTGAACTGCGCCGATTTTCAGGGCAAGCGCCTCATCGACGTGGGCTGCGGCGCCGGTTTCCCCGGTGTGCCTCTGAAGCTGGGAGAGGGCAGCATCCGTCTGACCCTGCTGGACAGTCTGCAGAAACGGGTGAACTGGCTGAAGGACATTCTGGGTGACATGGGCGTGGAGGCAGAATGCGTGGCCGCCCGTGCCGAAGAATTCGGTCACCGGGAGGAATTTGACATTGCCACCTCCCGTGCGGTGGCAAGGCTGAACATTCTGGCAGAGCTGTGCCTGCCCTTCGTCAAGGTGGGCGGCTTGTTCCTGGCCATGAAGGGCGCTGCCGCTCCCGAGGAGCTGGAAGAAGCAAAATCTGCCATCTCCCTTCTGGGCGGCAGGCTGGAATGGGTTTATACCTATACCGTGGACGGTGCGGAGCGCTACGTGCCCCTCATCCGCAAGGTAAAGCCCACACCGCCCCGTTTTCCCCGCCGTTTTTCCAAGATCAAACAGCAGCCGCTGTAATTTTTCATCGTTTTAAGGAGTTCCTATGAGATATCTTGCAGGAAGCTACGAGGTGGCCGTCATCGGCGCAGGACACGCCGGAATCGAGGCCGCTCTGGCCTGCGCCCGTCTGGGGCTCAAGACCGTTATTTTTACCATTAACCTGGATGCCGTGGGCAATATGCCCTGCAACCCCGCCATTGGCGGCACGGGCAAGGGACATCTGGTACGGGAGCTGGATGCTCTGGGCGGCGAAATGGGCAAGGCCGCCGATGCCTGCTGCATCCAGTACCGCATGCTCAACCGTGGCAAAGGGCCGGCGGTACACTCTCTGCGTGCCCAGGCCGACCGTCGGAAGTACCAGGAGCATATGAAGCTGCTGCTGGAAAAAGAGCCCAATCTGGATCTGAAGCAGGCCACCGTGACGGAAATTCTCACACAGGAGGGCAAGGTCAGCGGCGTGGTGACCCAGCTGGGAGCAATTTACGAGGCGAAAGCCTGTGTCATTGCCGCCGGAACCTATCTGGACAGCTGCTGCATCACCGGCGAGAGCAGCATCTCCTCCGGCCCCGACGGCATGCATGCCGCCACAGGGCTCAGCGATCAGCTCCGTGCCCTGGGGCTGTCTCTGCGGCGTTTTAAGACCGGTACGCCGCCCCGTATCAACGCCCGCAGCGTGGATTTCTCCCAAATGGAGCTGCAGGCCGGGGACGAGGAGACGGAGGGCTTCTCCTTCTCCACGGAGGAAATGCCCAAAAATCAGGCGGTTTGCTATCTGACCTACACCAACGAGGAGACCCATCGGATCATTCGGGAGAATATGCACCGCAGCCCCCTCTACGACGGCTCCATTACGGGCATCGGCCCACGCTACTGCCCCAGTATCGAGACGAAGGTAGAGCGTTTTGCGGACAAGCCCCGTCATCAGCTTTTCCTGGAGCCCTGTGGCCTGAACACCAACGAGATGTATCTGCAGGGCTTCTCCTCCAGTCTGCCGGAGGATGTGCAGCTCAAGATGCTGCACACGGTGAAGGGGCTGGAGCAGGCGGAAATGCTGCGCCCCGCCTATGCCATTGAATATGATTGCGTAGATCCCACAGAGCTTTATGCCACCCTGGAGTGCAAAAAAATCCCCGGTCTTTACGGAGCCGGGCAGTTCAACGGCTCTTCCGGCTATGAGGAGGCCGCTGTGCAGGGCTTTGTGGCAGGTGTCAACGCTGCCCTGAAAATTCTGGGCAGAGAGCCCCTGATCCTGAAGCGCTCCGACGGCTACATCGGTACCCTCATTGACGATCTAGTGACCAAGGGTACGGAAGAACCCTACCGCATGATGACCTCCCGTAGTGAATACCGTCTGCTCCACCGCCAGGACAATGCCGATGAGCGGTTGGCTCCCATCGGCCACCGCATCGGTCTGATCTCCGATGCGCAGCTGCAGGCCGTGGAGGAGAAATATGATCTGGTGCGTCGGGAGCTGCGCCGTCTGGATGCCACCGGCACGCCTGCTACGGAAGAACTCAATACCTTCCTGGCAGAGAAGGGCTCTGCCCCCGTAGTCAGCGCTGCGAGGCTCTCCGATCTGCTGCGCCGTCCGGAGCTGGACTATGAGATGCTGGCACCCTTTGACCGTGGCAGACAGGAGCTGCCCCATGCCGTAAAGCAGCAGGTGCAGATCCGTGTGAAATACGAGGGTTATCTCCACCGGCAAGAGAAACAGATCGAAGATTTTGCCAAAGAGGAAGGTCGGCTGCTCCCTGAGGGCATCGATTACCACAGCATCTCCGGCCTGCGGCTGGAGGCTCGGCAAAAGCTGGATCAGATCCGTCCCCACTCCATCGGTCAGGCCGGCCGTATTTCCGGTGTCAGCCCGGCAGATATTGCCGTGCTGCTGATCTGGCTGGAACGGGAAAAACAATAAAATAAAAAACCGCTTCTCTGCGCAAACTACGAAAAAGCGCAAAGGAGCGGTTTTTATGTTGGAATTGGACGAGAGAAACTTTATCTCTCAGGTAGAACAGGGGCAGGCGGTGCTGATCGGGCTGTGCAAGGGAGCGCCCCTTTGTGAGGGCTTTCTCCCCTTCGCAGAAACATCGGAACTCCAATGCTGCAAGCTGGATCTCACTGCCCAGCCGGGGCTTGCCCAGCGGCTAAGCTGCCACAGAGTTACCCCTTCTCTCCTGCTGTTGCAGGAAGGCAAGGTGATCCAGCGATTTTGGGGAAACTACGATTCCGATGCCCTGGAAAGAATTCTCAGATCTCGATGAGTTCGTATTTCCGAGTGCCCAGGCCGATCTTTTCGCCGTGGCTCAGCTGCATCTCCCAGACCGTGCCGGGGTGGGTGGAGGCGAAGAGCTCACCGGGCTCCGTGCCACGGTAGCTGGCAGGATCACGGGGCATCTTGTTGCACAGATCGGCGCAGGCCTGATCCAGAGCAACGGGATCGAAGGAGGCCAGCATGCCCACGTCGGGGATGATGGGCACATCGTTGACGCTGTAGCAGTCGCAGAAGGGGCTCACGTCCACGATCAGGCTGATGTGGAACTGGGGACGACCCTGAACGACGGCCTTGGTGTACTCCGCCATCTTGCAATTGAGAATGGCATTGCTCTCGTCATTGGCGGCATCGATGGCGTCTACGGGGCACTGACCGATGCAGCGGCCGCAGCCCAGACACTTGTCATGGTCGATGAACATCTTCTTGCCCTTGCGGGTGGGAGCATCGTGGGCGCAGGCCTTCTGACAGGCACCGCAGCCAACGCAGCGATCCTCATGGACAAAGGGCTTGCCGGCGGAGTGCATCTCCATTTTGCCGGCTCTGGAGCCGCCGCCCATGCCGATATTCTTAATGGCACCGCCGAAGCCTGCCGCCTCGTGACCCTTGAAATGGGTCAGAGAGATGACGATATCCGCATCCATCAGGGCTCTGCCGATCTTGGCGGCCTTCACATACTCGCCGTCTACGGGGACTTCAATGTCGTCGGTGCCCTTCAGGCCATCGCCGATGATCAGGTGGCAGCCCAGGTTGTAGGGGTTGAAGCCGTTCTGATAGGCGGACTCCAGATGCTCCAGGGCATTCTTTCTGCCGCCGGGATAGAGGGTGTTGCAGTCCGTCAGGAAGGGTCTGCCGCCCAGCTGCTTCACCAGATCCACCACCGTACGGGCATAGTTGGGGCGCAGATAGGCCAGGTTGCCCGGCTCACCGAAGTGGAGCTTAATCGCCACAAATTTCTTGTCAAAATCAATGGTATCCATACCTGCGGTCAGCAAAAGACGGCTGAGCTTCTGCTGCAGATTTTCCTGCAAGGTAGTATGGAAATTCGTAAAATATACCTTTGCCATGGCTTATACGGGGTCGTCCATGAGGCGGTCAAACTCGGCTGCTACCAGGTCAAACTCCTCTTCGGGGATGTCCAGCAGTTCGAAGTCCTCCTCAGTGGGTACATACTCGTAGAGATAGACGTCATTGCTGTCGTCCAGGGTGTCCAGAGCGATGTACTCCTTGCCGTTGAGCTCAAAAGTGCCCATGATGCCGCACTCAAAGCTCTCGCCGTCGTCAAAGTCCAAAGTGATGATCTCATCCTCGCCGTAAAGTTTGCGCTTGTCTTCCATTAGTGAATCCTCCTAAATATGTTAAAATTGAATGGTATCCAGAAACTGTCGGTAGGCCGTGGGTAGGCCGATCTGCTCGTTTAATTCGCTGCGGTCGAACCATTGGAAGCTCCCCTCCCCGACGCAACGGAGATAGTAGCCTCGCAGATTCCAGGTGATATGGGTGAAAATATGGATTTTTTCCTGCATCTGCAGCAAATCTGTGGGGCGAAGTCCCCAGGATTCCGCCAGATCCAGCGCCGCTTGGGTCTCCAGCTTTCCCGTTACATCGGGCAGCTGCCAGAGTCCGGCCAGAAGCCCCTTCTTGGGGCGCTTACACAGGGCGATCTTGTTGTCTCGCAACAGGATCAGAACAGTGCGATCCTCCTGGCGGCGGGGCTTTTTGGGCGCTTTCACAGGAAATTTCAGTTGATTTCCAGCCTGCCTTGCCTTGCAATGCGCCTGAAGGGGACATTGGTCGCACAGCGGGGCGCCGTTGGGAACGCAAACCGTTGCCCCCAACTCCATCAGCGCCTGGGTGAAGTCGCCGCAATTGCCCTCAGGATAGATGGCCTCCAGGCGCCGGGCGGCTTGTTTTTTGGTCTGTTCCAGGGAGATATCCGCAGCATCTGCCTCGAAGCGGCTCAGCACACGGAGCACATTGCCGTCCACCGCCGCTTTGGGCGCTTCAAAACAGATGGAACTGATGGCCCCGGCGGTATAGGCACCGATGCCCGGGAGGGCAAGGATGGCGGCATATTCACGGGGGAAGCTGCCGCCGTGCTCCTGCAGGATCTTCCGGGCGGCTTTTTGCAGATTTCGAACCCGACTGTAATAGCCCAGCCCCTCCCAAAGCTTTAAGAGCAGATCCTCCGGTGCTTGCGCCAGGGCGGAAATGCTGGGTAAAGCCTGCAAAAAGCGGCTGTAATAGCCCTTTACCGCCTCCACACGGGTCTGCTGGAGCATGATCTCCGACAGCCAGATGTGGTAGGGCTCCCGATCCTCCCGCCAGGGGAGCTCTCGTTTATGCACCGCAAACCAGGGCAGAAGCAGCTGCGGCAGGAAAATCAGTTTATTCTCCTGTGTCATTCGTTTTCGCCACGGGCGGTTCTGCGCCGTCTGCGACGGCGAGTGATGGGGCGACGGGTGGTGATCAGCTCGTCAAAGCGTTTGGCGGCATCAGATGCGCCCTCGTAGAGCAGGCGGTTGACACGAAGAGTGCCGTCCGGCTCTTTTTGCAGGCGCAGGCGGATCAGGTAGCGGCCGTGCTCAGCGCACTCCGCCATGGTCATATAGCGTCTGCCCTCCTGGGCATACCAGGGGCCGTTGGGCATGGCAGCGCCACACTGGGGGCAATGGCTGGTGATGCTGTTCATGGCCTCCATGGCCTTGTCCTTATCCTCGTAGCCGTGGAACACCGTGCGGCTGACACAGCCCTCGGGCGGATTGCCGTGGAAGCCGTCCTTATGGCGCTGCAGCGACTCCTCATACTCGACAATACCACGCTTCAGATCCATACGGTTGCAGATCAGCGCTGTGTGGTAGGCATCGCCCAGGGCATCGTGGGCAGGACGGCAGGGCTCAATGCCGCAGATCTCCAGTGCGGAGGACAAGGCCTTCTGGTTGTTGCCGCAGCCGGTCTGGGCATTGAAGATCATCTGGGCATTGTACCACTGCTTGATCCAATCGGGCTCGTCATCGTGGAGCAGAATATTATCCTCCAGGATCATGATGTCGTCGAAGCCCCAGGTCAGGAAAATGCACTCGCCGCCGATCCAATCCCGGAAAAGTCGCAGTGCCTCCGGAAAGGGCAGCCCCTCCTCACGAAGGCGGGAATCCCGGAGGCCGGTGAGCTTTGACACCCGGCTATTGAGCTTTTTATAGTATTTGGGGCAGACCAAAACCTGGAATTCATCGGCGACGGTGCCATCGGAAAGCATTCTGACAGCGCCGATCTGGATGATCTCCCCTCGGATCTGCACCGGCAGAACCCGTTTCGCCGCATAAGAACCCGGCCAGGGCTGGTTCCACTCCAGATCCAATACGATATATTGCAAAGCAACTCTCTCCTTTTGCTTATCTTTTCTCATCTTATAGTGTACCACAGTTTCGCCCCACAAGCAAGCACTTCCTACGCAACAGGAATAGGAATTTTAGGGAGCATCGGGAGGAAAGGGGCAGGCTTTTGATTCAATTAACGGGGATTGTCGGGCTGTTATGGAACTAATGACTAACAGCTAAGGGCTAATAACAAAGGTGTGCCTCCGGCACGGATTTTAATTCATCGGCGAAGCCGATACCTCAGCTATTAGCTCTTAGTTATTAGTCCTTAGTCTCGCCGACAAACATCTGTTTGACGGTAGTGCGCCCCTACGAAGGTCAACTTGGGTAATTTCATATAGAGAAAGCGCCGTGGAAGGGGTTCCCACGGCGCTTGTTGCGTTATTTTAAATTACTTGATCAGGCTGTCGAAGTAGATCTTGGCGCTGTCGCCGTAGTAGATGCAGGCTTTGGCAAGGGCTGCGGCGCCGGCATCGGTGGAGGCGATGTTGCTCTTAGCATAGGCTTCAATGCTGTAGCCCACGTTCTGGGAAGCTACCTGATCACCTACGTAGGCCACAAAGTAGTACATGTTACGCATATCCACAGACTTCATGCCGGTGAAGGTGACCTGGAGACGGCCATCGGAGAGCTCGGTGAACTCGGTGAGGGTGTCAACAACCTCGCCGGACTCGTTGAGGACCTTGACAGAGGTGATGTCAGTCTTGGTGTAGCCGTCGGCAATAGTCATCTTGGCGTTGATCTCGGTCTTGTCTGCGAAGGTGACGGAGAAGCCCATCTTGGTAACGGCGGTGATGCTGCGGTCGTTGTCCACATAGGTTCTCACGTCGGTCAGCTCTGCGGACAGTTCGGTAGTGGCATACTGCTGGTAGGCTTCCAGACCTGCATTGACCAGCTCGTCTGCACGGCGGTCAAAGGCCACCTGTGCGGCAGAACCGTAGTTCAGGCAGTCAATCAGCATAGTGAAGAGGTAAGCATCGACAGTAGGATCGTAGAAGTCGAAGCACAGCTGTGCATAGGC
>JAFUPG010000070.1 GCA_017481325.1 Oscillospiraceae bacterium | reverse complement strand
TATGCCAAGAGCAATATCGGCTCCTCCGATGCCGCCCTGTCCGCTCTGGTCAGAAACTGCATCTACTACGGCGACAGCGCCAAGATCTACTTCGACAGCCTGATCAAGTAATTCCAAAATAACACAACAAAGCGCCGTGGGAGAATCCTCCCACGGCGCTTTTATACAACGATTTCTTAGAGATACAGATTTTTCGGGAAAGCTATGGACTTTAGAGAGATTATTTGTTAAAATAAGTACCATGGAAAATATAGCGCTTTGAGAGCGCTGAAAAAGGAGTGTTCCTTTTTATGGAAAAACTGATTGATATTTTGACTTCCGAAGTCTCTTCAGCTTTTGCTGCTGCGGGCTATGATGCCGCCTGTGGCAAGGTTACGGTTTCCAACCGTCCCGACCTCTGCCAGTTCCAGTGTAACGGCGCAATGCCCGCTGCCAAGACCGCCCGCAAGGCTCCCATCATGATCGCCAAGGACGTGGTGGAAAAGCTGCAGGGCAGCGCCCTCTTCTCCTCTGCCGAGGCAGTAAATCCCGGCTTTATCAACCTGAAGATCAAAGAAGCCGCCCTGGCAGAGCATCTCAATGTGCTCCAAGGCATGGAGCATTTGGGCGTGACCGAGCAGGGGAGCGGTCGTCGTGTGGTTCTGGACTACGGCGGTCCCAATGTGGCCAAGCCTCTGCACATCGGTCACCTCCGTTCTGCCATCATAGGCGAGAGCATCAAGCGGATCTACCGCTACTTCGGTGATACGGTCATCGGCGATATCCACCTGGGCGACTGGGGGCTGCAGATGGGTCTGATCATTGCGGAGCTGCAGGAGCGCAAGCCGGAGCTGTGCTATTTTGACGATAATTATGAGGGTGAGTATCCCGCAGAGGCTCCTTTCACCATCTCCGAGCTGGAGGAGATCTACCCCACTGCCTCCGCCAAGAGCAAGGTGGATGAGGTCTTTGCCACCAAGGCCCACGAGGCCACTTACCATCTGCAGAACCACAAGC
Organism: Oscillospiraceae bacterium; assembly: GCA_017481325.1. The sequence goes on along the minus strand of JAFUPG010000070.1, from coordinate 20,072 downwards.
GGGGCTATTTTGCCCTGTGGCAGCACATTATGGCGGTGTCTGTTGCCGACCTGAAGCGCAACTACAACGATCTCAACGTCAGCTTTGACGTGTGGCTGGGCGAGAGCGATGCCGAGAAGGATATCGCACCCATGCTTGAAATGCTGCAGGCGAAGGGAATCCTCACCGACAGCGAGGGCGCAAAGGTCATCGAGGTAGCCGAAGAGGGCGATAAGAAGGAACTGCCCCCCTGTATTCTGGTGAAGTCTGACGGTGCAACCCTCTACGCTACCACCGACCTTGCCACCATTGTCCAGCGTATCCGTGACTACAACCCCGACAAGCTGCTGTACCTGACGGATAAGCGCCAGAGTCTGCATTTTGAGCAGGTGTTCCGTGCGGCCAAGAAGAGTGGTATCGTTCCGGAAAATGTCCAGCTGCAGCACATCGGCTTCGGTACCATGAACGGCAAGGACGGCAAGCCCTTCAAGACCCGTTCCGGCGGCGTTATGCGTTTGGAGACCCTCATTGCGGATATTACCGGCTATGTAGAAGCCAAGATTCTGGAAAACCAGATTCTCACCCCTGAAGAGGCGGCCGAGACGGCTAAGATCATTGCGGTTGGCGCACTGAAATACGGCGATCTGTCCAACCTTGCCACGAAGGACTATATCTTCGATGTGGAGCGTTTCGCAGCCTTTGAGGGCAATACCGGACCTTATCTCCTGTATACCATCGTCCGTATCAAGTCCATTCTCAGCCGCTATGGCAAGGAGAATTCGGGTATCATCCTGCCTGCGGACAGTGAGAGCGCACTGGCACTGCAGCTGGCGCTGAGCCAAATGCCTGACCAGATGACTATGGCCTACCGTGATTCTGCTCCCAACGTGGTCTGTGCCTATGCCTATGAGCTGGCCGGTGCGGTGAACAAGTTCTACCACGAGACCCGGATTCTCACCGAGACCGATGAGGAAAAGCAGAAGGGCTACATCGCCCTCATCAGCCTGGCCAAGCGTGCCCTGGAGGAGTGCATCGATCTGCTGGGCTTCTCCGCCCCCGACAGAATGTAAAAAAACAACCGCAGCCGCAAGAAAACCGGCTGCGGTTTTTTCGCATGCATTCTTCTGATAGGAATATGTCGAACTGCTTGCTGTACCGCCGTCAAATAGATGGGCACCTCTAAAAACTACACCTAATTCACGTTGTAAGTGGATATGGCGGATTTTTTGAAAATTCCCGGCAACATGTTACGCTGTTCGCATCTAAATCGCACCCGTCAGATGCTATTCCCGCCTAAATCACACCCATCAGGTGCCATTCAGTCAGCCTTTTTAGCCGGTCTGACTAAAAATTCATACCGGCAAAGGTTGTATATTAAATTTATCAGCCCTATGTTGAAGGCTGCTCGTTCTATGCCAATCGATCGCACCGTGATTCCTCGCATCGATAGCCATAGTGCATCTCGTTGCCTTTTCTGCTCCAGGTCGCATCCACATCTTTTTGACGCAGCTTGTGTATATTTTCAGGTTTTTTCCATTCCTCCGGCACATTGCCCTGCTTTATTTCGGCACGATCCTCCTTGCTGTTACGCTGGCGTGGTGCCTCTACAAAGGTCGCATCTACAATGGTTCCGGTATGGGTAATGAGATGCGCTTTTTCCAATTGCCTATTAAATGCCTCAAACAGTTCCCGCATCACTCCTGCTTTTGTCAGGGTATCTCGAAACAGCCAGATGGTTTTCGCATCCGGAACTCTATCGCCGAGGTGCAGTCCAAGAAACCGCATGAAACTCATACGGTCATTGATCTGGTACTCTGCCTGATCATCGCTTAATGCGTAGAGCTTCTCGAGCACCTGCACCTTAAACATCATCACATAGTCGAATGGTGGCCGACCACCGGCTCCTTTGGCTTCTTTCTGAAAAGCTCTATTGAGTATCGGACGGAAGATTTCCCAATCAATTACCTCGTTTAGCCGTTCAAGGGAATCCCCTAACTTGCTCAGCTTTTCTAATCGCAAACTTTCATCCCAAAATCCAATCTGCATCTCGCTCGCCTCCCTGTGTTCTAATTATATCATATTTTCGTCTTTTGTGCGAGTTTTTAGAGGTGCCCATCCATTTGACGCAATTCCAAATCCCATGGTTGGAGCCGATTTGCCTTGATCATCAATGACGTATCATAAGAAACAGCTCCTCTGATCGCTTGGATCAGGGGAGCTGTTGGCATTTGTTTTACTCTGTTTCTTCTGCACTGATCAGGATGACCAGGCAGGTCTCTGTCTGGTCCATTCCCTGGGGAAAGTAGACCGCTGTTTCATAGCTGCCTACGGCGGCGTTCATCAGGGCGATGAAACGCTCGTAGCTGACGCTGTAGCGGCTGAGCTCGTAGCTCTGCTCCTCAGGGAAACCGGGAAGCAGACCCAGCTCAGGGGGAAGAATGGAGAAAAATCGCTGGTAAAAGCTGCCGTCAACAGCCATATTTGCCGTCTGCAGGGAGGGTAGCTGTTTGGGCAGGGCGAATTCCGAGCGGAGACCGGGGAAGTCCTCGGCTTTGGCACCGTAGATGATGAGGGTGGGCAGCTCCCGTAATTCGCCGTCTGCGGCCTGGATGCCGTAGATGCTGCTCATACCGTTTGCCACCCCGTTGCCGGAAACCGTGGTACCGTAGGCTTTGACATCCATGCCGTAGGGGAACTCGTCGGTTAAAACCCAGCTTTCGTTGTCGGTGGCACGAGGGGATTCCCGGGCGGGTGTGGAGGCCTGCTCTTCGTGATTTTTCTCACTGTCGGGGGCGGTAGTGGCGCTTCCCGCACTGTAGAGGGTGCTTTCGCCGGTGGCGCTGTCATCGAAATAATACAAGCTGGCGTTGGGCTCGACGGCGTTTTCTGCAGGAGTGAAATCCTCCATGGCATAGGGCTCACCATCCGCAACCATGTAGGCGGCATCCTCTGTGGCAAGCTGCGGCAGACCGTTGCTGCCGAAGAACACCAGTGCCAGCAGCGCAGCGGCAGCAAGACCGGCGGCGGCGAAAGAGGTATAAAAACGCTTTTTGGACTTCTTTTTAGGCTCTTTGCGAACCGCTTTCATAATGCGTTTTGTGAGATCCACCGGTGGCGCAACGGTGCTTTGGGAGAGCAGTTGCTCATTTTCCTGCAGCTGTGCCAGGATCGCACGGCAATTTTCGCAGCTTTTCAGATGCTGCTGCAGTTGTTTTTCTTCAGTTTCGCTGTTGCAGCCGTCCAAATGGCTGCTGATCAGGTGGAAATATTCTTCACAGTTCACCGTCGCCACCTCCTTTCTGCTTCTTTGACGTTGGAGCGGGAGAATTGTTCCCATTTTGTTGCAGTTTTTTTCGCAATTGCTCTCTGGCTCGTGCCAGACGGGATTTCACCGTGCCTTCCTTCAAATGCAGCGCTTCGGCGATCTCGGTATAGCTCAGACCGTTCACCGCCCGCAGGATCAAAATCTGCCGTTGATCCTCATCCAGAGCTTGCAGCGCATCGTTCAGGCGGCTCTGCTCATCCAGTGCAATGACCTGCTCCTCCGGCGAGGGCGCCGAATCCGGCACGTCCAAAGCCTGGGTTTCGCCGTCTTCGTCCTCCATTACCAGGGAGAGCTGGGGCTTTCGCTTCACGCTGCGCAGATGATCCAGGCAGGTGTTGCTGGCCAGACGGTACAACCAGGTGGAGAAGGCAGAATTGCCCTGAAAACTCTCCAAATTGCGCCATGCCTTCAGAAAGGACTCCTGGGTCATATCCGCCGCATCCTCGGGATCGCCGGTCATGCGCAGGCAGAGATTGTAGACCGCCGTCTGATATTTCAAAACCAGCTGCTCAAAAGCCTCCGCAGAGCCTGCAGCGGCTTTTTTCAGCCATTTTTTCTCGTCGATTGGGATCACCTCAGATCTCTCTTGATGGCTTTCACCACCGCTTGTACCTCCTCGGGGGTGGAGAGGCGGGATATCTGCTCCTTATAAAATGCGCTGTGGGACACGCCCTTCAGATACCAGGCGAAGTGCTTTCTGGCCTCCAGACAGGCGATGTGCTCGCCTTTGTCCTCCACATTCAGGCGGAACTGCTCCATGGCCACGTCCATCCGCTCTGCCAGAGAGGGGCGCTCCGGTTCGCTTTGCCCTTGCAGCGCTGCAGCCAGCCGCCCGAAGATCCAGGGATCTCCGAAGACTCCACGTCCCACCATCAGCAGCTCACAGCCGCTGCGAGCCTTGCAGCGCAGGGCAGACTCGGGGCTGACAATGTCACCGTTGGCAATGACGGGGATGGTGACAGCATTTCTCACCTTCTTGATTTCGTCCCAGTCCGCAATGCCGGAGTAGAGCATGGTCTTGGTGCGGCCGTGGACGGCGATGGCATCGCAGCCGTTGTCCTGGGCGATCTTCGCCAGCTCCACCACGTCGATGCTGCCCTTGTCCCAGCCGATGCGGGTTTTTACGGTTACGGGTACATCCACCCTGTCCTTCACCGCCCGAATGATCCGCCCTGCCAGGGCGTGATCCTTCATCAGGGCGCTGCCGTCACCGTTTCCGGCGATCTTGGGCATGGGGCAGCCCATGTTGATGTCGATAAAATCGCAGGAACTGTATTCCAGCGCCAGCTTTGCGGCCTCGGCCATGATCTCCGGGTCGTTGCCGAAGATCTGAGCGCCGCAGAGAGAGCCTTCGTTTTTCCGCAGCAGGCTGCGGCTTTTCTTATCCTGATAGACCAGCGCACGGGAGGAGACCATCTCCGTCACCGTGACAGCAGCCCCCAAACGGGCGCAGACCGTGCGGAAGGCATAGTCTGTAACTCCTGCCATGGGCGCCAGAAACAGGGGCGCAGGCAGGTCATGTCCTAAAAATTCCACGGCAAATCACCTCATCTACATAGTCTACCACAAGAAAGCTGAAAATTCAACCGATTTCCCCAAGGGCAAAAAATCGCCTCCCGGGTGTTCCCCGGGAGGCAGTGGAATATTAGAGCATAATGCTCAGTCATCTCTGTCCTTTTCAAAATCCAGAATGCTGCCGTCGGCGGCGAGAATTTCGTATTCGTACTCGGTGTTGCCCACACGGAACTCCACCTTGTACTCCGCTCTGCCGTCGTCATAGTCCCGTTCCACACGGAGACCGCTCACATCAGCTTCTGTAAAGCCGGCGTGGGAAAGGGCAATGGCCTTGGCCTCTGCCTCGGTGATTTCAGCGACCGGGGCTTCCGTGGAGGGGCTGCTGTGGTGGCTGTCTTCATGGTGATCGTCGTGGTCGTCGTGGGTGTCCTTGTCGAAGTCCAGAATGGCACCGTCAAGGGCGCTGATCTCGTACTCATACTCGGTGTAGCCCAGATAGAACTCCACATGGTACTCCCAAATGCCGTCGTCATATTCCTTGTATGTATACAGTCCGGTGACCTGGGCTTCAGTGACTCCGGCATGCTCCAGAGCGATGGACTTGGCCTTGGCCTCTCCGATGTCCTCCGGCGCCGGGGTGCTGTTATCGTTGCCGGTATTTGCGTTGGGAGCCTTTCCGTCGTTGTCATCCTCCACATGGGAGCGGAGGATCCGACCGCTGGTGGCATCGATGTCGTAATCGTACTCGATGCTGCCCAGCTCAAAGTCTACCTCGTAGACCAGAACGCCCTGTTCATAGTCAAAATCCACATCCAGGTCGTAGACCTCCGCCTCCGTGACCCCGGCATCCTCCAGGGCGATGGCCTTGGCCTTGTCCTTGCCGATATAGGCGCTGGCATCGGTGGTGCCGGTGGTGCTGACGTTTTCCAGCCGGTTTTTGGGATTTTCCATCAGCAGGGACAGCTCCTGCACGGACAGCGCTGCCAGCTCCTCAAAGCGGTAGCCGGGATTCACTGCCAGCAGCTGCTCGATGAGAGCGGCCTTGCCGTGGGAGATGTGATGCGCATTGCTCACTGCATCCACATCGGCGCTGACATACTGGGACAGCACGTTGGCATTCATGGAGGCTGCTGTGAGCAGCTGATCCACATCCCGGCTGAGATCCTTCTGCAGCCTGGCGCCCCGTGCGCTGTCCTCGTCCTCCACGGAGATCAGAATGGCATTGGCCAGCTGATCCAGGTAGCCGTGCTTCAGCAGGGAGCCGATAATGGCATTGGTGGCGGTGGTCAGATCCGTATTCTTCAGATCCATTCCCTCTAAAACCACGGCGGCATCCTCGTTGAGGGCATTGGCCTGCAGCACACGGGCGTTTTTGTCCAGCTGCAGCTCAATGGAGGGATTCACGTCCAGGGTGACAATGCTGGCAACATCATTGCTGCCGAAATATGAAAATGCGAAAAGTCCGAGGCCCAGGATCAGGGCGAGGGAGGCCGCAATGGCGGCGACTTTCATAATAATATTCTTCTTTTTGGGCATGGGAATAACCTGTCCTTTCTTTTGGTCACAGCGAGCCATGACGCTTGCAAGGACATCGGGAACAGTGGCCTCTACTTCCTGCTTCAGCTTCTGCTCGATCTCACGATTGGTCATTGTGCGTCAGCTCCTTTCAGATAATTTCTCAGTTTTTTCAGTCCACGGTGGTATTTGGAAAGAACCGTCGGCAGTGCCAGATCCAGCAGGCTACCGATCTCCCGGTGCTTCAGGCCGCTGAGGGCATGGAGCAGAATGATCTGCCGTTCCTCGTCAGACAGGATCTTCAGTGCAGCCTGTAGCAGGGGCCGATCCTCCGAGGGGGCATCGACCCTGGCAGCGGACTCCCATTCATGGCTCTCCAGATCCTGAAAGCGGCTGCGCTGCCGCAGCTTCATCAGGCTGAGATTTTTGGTAATGGTGAGGATCCATGCCATGGGATTGCCCTTGGGCTTGTAGCTCCCGGCAGCGGAATAGAGCTGAAGATAGGTGTCCTGCAGCACATCCTCGGCATCTGCGGGGTTCTTCACAATGGACAGGGAAAAGCCGTAGACAGCGGCACGGGTTTGCCCGTAAAGCTCTGCCAGAGCCTCCTTATCACCGGTGGCCAGCCGTTGCAGCAGCTGCTCGGTCAGGTTCACGGAAACCGCCTCTGTCTCCTGTAAAAGTGTCATCAAAACCATGGATCTTTCCTCCTGTCATAAGGGAAATGCACGGGGAGCCCGTTTTATTGCATGGAAAAAATAAAAATTTGTCTCAATTTTAACATAATTGTATGATCCACGCAATAGCGTGAATGTAAAATACCGGAAGAACAGCGAAATTTGCGTATTTAGCAATGTAAAGAGGAAATATATGAATATCCTCTTGTATATTTTCATGAAATATGCTAAGATGTATGCGGTGGCGCTGTATCCTAGTCAAAGCGCACCGGTCTCGAAGAAGGGCCTAAAAATCCTTTAAAGGGCATATCGATGAAGTCCCTGGTGCTTGCTTTTTTCGCCCAGATTAGGGTGGGTGCTGGGGGTTAAGGTTTTCGGGCGAGATGCAATGGCATGCATCCACCGACCCGACTACCGTGGAGACCTGTTATTGTGCGACAGCCGTCCCGTTTCAATTTGGCAAACCCGGACTGCGTACGAAACAGGATTAGAACCTGCAAGGCGGTGCACAGAATCGTGTGCTGTGTGCAGTGTAGCCTGCCTTGCGTGGGCATGTGGGGATAGGGGAGCGAAGCGTTTCCTGCCATGGCCGTGGCAGAGGGCGATATTGCCTCTTGAAACCATGTCTGCAAAAGAGGATAGAACCGGTGTGCGATGTTGTGGAAATCACCTAGGCTGACTTTCCCCAAAGGGCAGATAAGGGATTGCAGTGCGGACTAAGTGGCAATCGGGTAGCGGAAGCGGCGACGCTCCGACTAGGCTTCAAACGGAAACGACCATCCGGCAACGGCTGGTAGCCGATGGGGAAATCCAACCCGACCTAAGCCGCAAGTTTAACTTTATCTGCTGCCACCATTTTACTAAAATTTTCCGGGAGGGAAGACCCTTGCATAGCGGCGACACAGAGCCTCGAAGTAAATCTCACGGCAAAAAGAAGAAGAAAAACAGCAATCTCCGCTGGATCATCACCATTTTCTTTGTAACGATCCTGATCTCTGCCACCATTTCCTTCCTGTCCTCCAGCATTATGGAGGATGCGGGGCTGATCGAAGCCTTTATTGTGCTTTTGATCATTGTGCTTTTGGGCATTATCTTTGATATCATCGGTGTTGCGGTGATGTCTGCCAACGATAAGCCCTTCCACTCTATGGCCTCCAAGAAGGTGCCCGGTGCCATGGAAGCCCTGGCATTGCTGCGCAATGCGGAGAAGGTCTCCAGCTTTTGCAACGACGTGGTAGGCGATATCTGCGGCGTTGTGTCCGGCTCGGCCTCTGCGGTCATTGCGGTGAAGGCGCTGACCCAGATCAATTCCGATACGGTTTCTCAGCTTCTGATGTCTGCTCTGGTAGCAGCGGTGACCATCGCCGGCAAGGCCTGCGGCAAGAACATTGCCATGACCCGTTCGGTTTGGATCGTCACCATGGTCTCCAAGCCCATCTACTATATAAAGTCGCTCTTCCGCAAGAAAAAGAGGAAGAAGTAACAGACAGGTTGTGTAAGCTTGAATCTACTGATGAACCTACGCTCCACGGAGGAACTGCGCCAAATGACGCAACCCCAGCTCCGGCAGCTCTGCGACGAGATCCGCCGTTTTTTGGTGCAGAACGTATCAAAGACCGGCGGTCATCTGGCATCCAATCTGGGTGTGGTAGAGCTGACGGTGGCTTTGGAGCGTGTTTTTGACACCGCTAAGGATCGTTTGCTCTTCGATGTGGGGCACCAGTCCTACGTCCACAAGATCCTCACCGGTCGTCGGGACGAATTTGAAAATCTCCGCTGCTACGGCGGCATGGCAGGCTTCCCCAAGCCTGCGGAAAGTAAATATGACGCATTTGTCGCCGGACACGCCTCCTCCTCCGTATCAACGGCTCTGGGAATGGCCAGAGCCAGGACGCTCCGTGGTGAGGACTATCACGTGATCGCCCTGATGGGAGATGGAGCCATGACCGGCGGCCTTGCCTATGAGGGCATGAACGATGCGGGGGAGAGCAACGAGCCCCTGATCGTCATTCTCAATGACAACGGCATGTCCATCACCCCCAATGTGGGCGGCATTGCAAGGCATCTTTCCGTGCTGCGCACCCGTCCCGGCTATTTCCGCCTGAAGAAAGTTTTTCGCACCGTGACGGGCAAGCTCCCCGGGGGCAAGGCCATTTACCGCTTCTCCCATAAGCTGAAGGAGCGGTGGAAGCATATGCTCTTAGGCTCCACCCTCTTTGATGAAATGGGCTTTGACTACTATGGCCCCGTGGACGGCCACGATCTGGAGCGGCTGGAGTATATGCTGCAGCTGGTCAAATCCCGGAAAAAACCGGTTCTGCTCCATGTCATCACCCAGAAGGGCAAGGGCTACGTGCCTGCGGAGAACAGCCCCGACGTCTTCCACGGCATCGGCGCCTTTGACCCCGAGAGCGGCAAGACTCCCCAGACCGCCCATCTGCCCTCCTTCTCCGAGACCTTCGGCAAGATCCTCTGCCAAATTGCCGGGGAAGATCCCCGTGTCTGCGCCATTACCGCTGCCATGGTCAGCGGCACCGGCCTGAGGGAATTCTCTCAAAAGTATCCCAAGCGCTGCTTTGATGTGGGCATTGCCGAGGGACACGCCGTGTCCATGGCCGGCGGCCTTGCCATCCAGGGCATGATCCCCGTGGTGGCGGTGTACTCCACCTTCCTGCAGCGTGCCTATGACATGATTTTGCAGGACGTGGCCATGCAGGATCTCCACGTGGTCTTCGCCGTGGACCGTGCCGGTCTGGTAGGCGAGGACGGCGAGACCCACCACGGTGTCTTTGATGTCAGTTTCCTGCGCTCCGTGCCTCATATGCAAGTGCTCTGTCCTGCCAATCAGGCAGAACTGGAACAGATGCTCCGCAAGGCGATCCTGGAGATGCAAGGCCCTGTGGCAGTGCGCTATCCCCGTGGCTGTGACGGTGCTTATACGGCGCTGCCGGAGAGTCCCGTTCTGAAAGAGGGCAGCCACATTACCATGATCGGCTACGGCAAGCTCATTAATAATATTCTGGAAGCCGCAGAGCTTCTGAAACAGCAGGGAATTGAGGCAGAAGTGATCAAACTGCCCTCGGTAAAGCCCCTGGACATGGCTACCATTGCGGCCTCTGTCCGCAAGACCGGCCATCTGCTCATTGCGGAGGAGACGGTCTGCATCGGCTGCGCCGCCAAGGAGATCGCCGCCCAGCTCCGTCTGGCCGGGATCATCGTTCCCAACCGTCTGATCAATATTCCCGATCGCTTTGTGACCCACGGCAGCATCGCCCAACTCCATGAGGAGCTGGGGCTGGATGCCAAATCCCTGTGCAAGGCGGCCATGGAGGTGTGTGCCAAGTGAAGCAAAAAGAACGGCTGGATGTGCTTTTGGTGCAGCTGGGTCTCTGCGACAGCCGCACGAAGGCGCAGGCTCTGATCATGAGCGGCGAGGTCTATGTCGACGGCCAGAAATGCGACAAGGCCGGCACTCCCGTCCTGACCACGGCTCAGATCGAAGTCCGTGGCAATGCCTGTCCCTATGTGAGCCGTGGCGGCCTGAAGCTGGAAAAGGCCCTCCGTGATTTCGGTGTCGATCCCACGGGCTATGTCTGCAGCGACTCCGGTGCCTCCACCGGCGGCTTTACGGATTGCCTGCTGCAAAAGGGCGCCAAAAAGGTCTTTGCCATTGATGTGGGCTACGGCCAGCTGGCCTGGAGCATCCGCACCGACCCCCGTGTGGTCTGCATGGAGCGCACCAATATCCGCTACGTGACCCCGGAACAGCTGGGAGAGCCTCTGGATCTTTCGGTGGTGGACGTGTCCTTTATCTCCCTGAAGATCGTCCTGCCTGCCATCAAGGCGCTGCTGAAGCCCACAGGGCAGGTGCTCTGCCTGATCAAGCCCCAGTTTGAGGCCGGTAAGGAGAAGGTGGGCAAAAAGGGCGTTGTCCGTGACCCGGAGGTACACAAGGAGGTTCTGGACAACTTCCTGGCTCTGGCAGCAGAGCTGAATTTTACCGTAAGAAATCTGACCTTTTCCCCTGTGAAAGGACCGGAGGGAAATATTGAATTTTTGGGGCATCTTTCCATGCTCCCCGATGGCGGCATTACGCCCGATACCCGTGCGCTGGTGACCGCCGCCCATGAGACGCTATGAAGAAGATCGTAATGACACCCAATCCCTATCGGGACAGAAATTTTAAATATGCCAATCAGGCAGAGCGCATTCTCAAAGAGGCAGGATTGGAGACCAGGATTTGTCTGGCCTTCGACCCGGATAAAAACTTTGAGCTTCCCGAGGATGTGGTGCTCCACGACCTGACCCAGGAGCTGCGGGATGCGGATCTTCTGATCTGCTTCGGCGGCGACGGTACCATTCTCCACGCCTCCAAGGCAGCCACCCGTGCAGGGATTCCTGTTTTAGGTGTCAATATCGGCACTTTGGGCTTCATGGCGGAGCTGGAGAGCAGTGAGCTTCCCATGCTCTCCCGTCTTGCCCAGGGGGATTATACGGTGGAGAAGCGCATGATGCTCCATGTCAAGGCGGAGCACGAGGGTCAGGTGATCCTGGAAGAGGATGCTCTGAACGATGCCGTCATCACCAAGGGCGCCGTGGCACGGACGGTGCAGATGGCCGTATCCTGCGACGATGTGGAGATCATGAGCTTCGGCGGCGACGGCGTGATTTTGTGCACGCCCACCGGCTCTACGGGCTATTCCATCTCCGCCGGCGGCCCCATTGTGGAGCCCACCGCCGAGAATATCATCGTCACCCCCATCTGCGCTCACGATATGCGTGCCAAGACCGTAGTCACCTCCTCCCAGCGTGAGATCACCGTGGAGATCGGCCGCATCGGCAGAAAGAGCGCCTTCTTGTCCGTAGACGGCGGCAGAGCCCTCCGCCTGGGCATGGGGGATAAGGTCACTGTCACCCGTTCCGACTACTACACCCAGCTGGTACACCTGAGCCGCAGAAGCTTTTTCGAGATCGTGAAAAATAAGTTTAAGTAGGTGACTGTGATGAAAAACAGCCGACAGAAGAAAATTTTAGAGCTCATTGCCGCCAAGAGCATTGAGACCCAGGAGCAGTTGCTGCAGGAACTGACCGAGGCCGGCTTCAAATGCACCCAGGCCACCATCTCCCGTGATATCAAGGAGCTGCGGATCGTCAAGAGTCTGGATGGCTTCGGTAGCTACCGCTACAGCGCCCCCCGCAAGGGCGAAAATGAGAAATTTGACTCCCGATTCCGTGTGATCTTTCGGGAGTGCGTCACCCACATCGACTATGCACAGAATCTGGTGGTGGTGAAGACCATGCCCGGTCTGGCCGCCGCAGCCGGTGCCAATATCGACTCGCTGCATATGGCCACAGTGCTGGGTACGCTGGCCGGGGACGACACCTCCCTGGTCATTATGCGTGACACCGACTCTGCCCGGGAGTTCTGCAACGAGCTCCGCAAAATGCTGGATTAAAGGGAGGCTTTTCCCATGCTCCGTCTGCTCTATATCGAGAATATTGCCGTCATCGAGCAGGCGGAGATCCTGTTCGGTGAGGGCTTCCATATCCTCACCGGCGAGACCGGCGCAGGTAAATCCATTGTCATCGATGCCATTTCCGCCATTTTGGGCGAGAGAGCCTATCGTGACATGATCCGCACGGGGGCGAATAAGGCTCTCGTGCGTGCTGTTTTCGACCGGGTGCCCTGCCTTCCCTGGTTTGAGGAGAACGGCGTACCCTACGAGGAGGAGCTGACCCTCCACCGTGAGATCTTTACAGACGGGCGCAATGTCTGCCGGGTCAACTCCGTGCCGGTGTCCGTGGGTGTGCTGAAAAAGCTGGGCATCTGCCTGATCAATATCCACGGCCAGCACGATTCCGCCGCCCTCTTTGACGAGAACTACCACCTGTCCTTCCTGGATGGCTTCGCCTGTATGGAAGAAGAACTGGCGGACTACAGCGGGAAATATCAAAAACTCCAGCAGCTGCGGCAGGAGCTGCGCCGCCTGAACATGGACGAGGGCGAGAAGCTGCGGCGAATGGAAACTTTGAAATACCAGATCGACGAGATCTCCCGTGCCAATCTCAAGGCAGGGGAGGACGAGGAGCTGGAGGCCAAGGCCAAGGTTTTGCGCAATGCGGAAAAGCTCTCCGACGGCCTCCACAGTGCCGAAGCAGCCTTAAACGGCGGCGATGACGGCGACGGTGCAGCCTCTCTTTTAGCCCAGGCGGAGAAGGCTCTTTCCAAATTGACCCGCTACGACGAGTCCCTGGAGAAGCTCCACAGCCTGATTGCCGACCTGATGTACCATGTGGAGGATGCGGCGGAGCAGCTGAGCGACAAGCTCTATGAATTGTCCTACTCCGCCGGGGACTTGGAGCGCATCGAGGAGCGCCTGGATCAGATCCACCGCCTGCGCCGCAAATACGGCGCCGATTGTCAGGCCATCCTGGCTTATCTGGAGAAGGCAAAAGCCGAGCTGGATGACATCGAATTTGCCGATGACCGTCTGGCGCAGCTGAAAATTCAGGAAAAAGCCCTGGAGAAAGAAGCCCGTGCAGCGGCCACCGTCCTGCACAAGCGCCGTGAGATGGCCGCACAGGGTCTCACAGAGCGCATCTTAAAGGAACTGGCCGACCTGGATATGAAGAAGGTGCAGTTCTCTTGCCAATTTACCGAAACAGAGTTAAGTCCCCTGGGCATGGATGCTGTGGCATTTTATATGTCTGCCAACGCAGGCGAGGCACTGAAGCCCCTGAATAAAGTTGCCTCCGGCGGTGAGTTGGCACGAATCATGCTGGCACTGAAGAATGTGCTGGCGGAGAAGGATCAGGTTCCCACCCTGATTTTCGATGAGGTGGACACCGGTGTCTCCGGCCGAGCCGCTCAAAAGGTGGCGGAGAAGCTGAAGAGCGTGTCCAAAAACAAGCAGGTGCTCTGCGTCACCCACCTGCCCCAGCTGGCAGCCATGGCCGACACCCACCTGCTGATCTCCAAGGCAGAGCGAAAGGGCAGAACCTACACCACCGTGGAGCCTCTGGACTTTGAGGGCAGAAAGCTGGAGCTGGCCCGCATCATCGGCGGCGCCAATATCACGGAAACCACGCTGCAAAGCGCAGCTGAAATGTTAAAAGTGTAAGTTTATGGAGGTACTTATGAGCTTAAAGGGTAAAAGAGTCATTGTGACCGGCGGCTCCAAGGGTCTGGGGCTGGGCATTGTCAAGCGCCTGTGCGAAGAGGGCGCAAGCCTGATCATCACCTATAACACCGGTGATATCACCGAGGCCAAAGCCTGCGCCGAGGCCGCAGGGGTGGAATTCGACGCCTATCAGGCAGACCTATCCAAGGACGAGGAGATCCACGCCCTGGCAGAGAAGCTGGCAAGCTATGATGACATCTACGGCCTGGTCAACAATGCAGGCATCTGCCTCTTCGAGAATTTCTTCGAGGTCACCCCCGAGAGCTACGAGACTACCTTCAATGTCAATATGAAGTCCGTCTTCTTCCTGACCCAGAAGGTCACGGAGCAGATGGTAAAGAAGGGCATCAAGGGACGTGTGGTCTGCTTCTCCTCCATCACCGCCCTGTCCGGCTCTGCCACCCAGGTGCATTACGGCGCAGCCAAGGGCGCTGTCAGCAGCTTCACCCATATGGCAGCGGAGGCGCTGGGCCAGTACGGCATCACCGTCAACGCCGTTATGCCCGGCCCCATCCCCACCAAGCACAACAGCGCCTACCTGGCTCTGGAGAGCTCCAAGAAGGAGCTCTGCGGCAGAATGCCCATGCGCTCCTACGGCGACCCCGCCTATATCGCCGATGCAGTGGTCTACTTCCTGGGCGAGCGTGCCTGCTGGACTACCGGCACCACCCTCCCCGTAGACGGCGGATATCTGGCCAAATAAGGAAACAGTGGCAAAGAAGAAGAAAAAAGCGCCTCCTGTCAAGAAGCAAAAAACAGACCTGTTCCGAGGCAATATTCTCGAACCCTCAGGCTATATTCTGGTGTTCTGCATTGTTGTTGCCTTCTTCGTATTCTGTGTTTGTATCCTCGGCTCTGTAGGCGGTTTTCAGAAAATTCCTCTTTCTGTTTGGCTTCTGATCTTGACACCCTTCCTGTTTGTCCTTGGAATCTTTGCAGGCGTCCTCTACGTAGGGCGCCACGCCCATGAGCTGCCCCAGTGGCTGGTCGAAATCTTCTTTAAAAAGAGCAGTCTACTGTGTGAGCCCCTCAGCCACGCCCAGTGGAAGGAATTACGGGCGCAGAGAAAGAAAAAGAAGGGGAAATCAGGATAATACTTGACTTTCGCCCCACTTTCTGTTAGGATAAGCGAGATAAAACGCAGTGAAGGGAAGAAGTACCCGAAGTTTTCACCCACAGAGAGCCGCCGGTTGGTGCAAGGCGGTGGGAAGACCCGGCGAAATACCTCCCGGAGCGGCCTGCCTGAACCAAATCAGACTCGTAGGGCGTGACCACCGGGTACGCCACGACCCGTAGGGCGTGACCACCGGATACGCCGCAACCCGTAGGGCGTGACCACCGGGCACGCCGCAAACCCACCGAGTCTCCGCAGTAGGGCAGGACGGTTGCGCCCGTGAAAGCGCCGGAGTTTTTCGAAAACTCCCTAAGGCTGCTCCTCGTGAGAGGACAGCGAACCAGAGGTGGTACAGCGTAATTTACGCCCTCTGTTCCGCAAGGAGCAGGGGGCTTTATTTATTAATTTGTGAGGTAATCATGAAAAAAATAAACCGCATTCTTGTGGCAATTCTGGCCTTTGCCCTGCTTTTGGGCGCTGTGCCTGCAAGCGCCATCCACGAATCCTTTTTTGAAACCCATGCCGACTGGCACTTCGACCTGACCCAGGAGCCCGACCGTCCTATGACGGTGGAGGAGTTCATCGCCCTGACCACAGCCTACTCCTACTGGGCCGTGGGCATCGACGGCGAGAGCCCCACTGACCGTGACGGCAATCTCCCCTCCGACTGGGCAGCGCCCTATATCCGCCATGAGACCGCCAAGGGTGTCATCAAGCCTGCGCAGCTGGACTACGATACCCCCATCACCTATGCCGGAGCCATTCAATTCATCGTCAATTCCAAGGGGCTCTACGATATCAATGCCATTAATCTCCGCTCTTTCCGTGGTCAGGAGCAGCTCAGCACCGAGGAGATACTCTGTCTCAATACGGCGGTGGACTACGGCATCATCACCTACGACCCTAACCGTGACGTTACATCCACCATTCCCCGACGGGATCTGGAGGCCAAATACAAGATACCCGAGGGTGTTTTGCAGCCTGTGGAGAAAATTCAACAGCAGGCTCTGAGCTACGATTACACCATGGCCTTCATCGAGGACTGCTATTGGGACGAGACCAAGTGGCAGCAGACGCTGGATATTCTGGAGCGCAACAGTGACAATTTCAATGTGGTCTCTCTGAACTGCCTCTACCTCTCCGCCGCCAAGCTCACGGAGAAGCAGAACGAAAAGCCCGGCTATGCCAACCGCTACGCCTCCGACTTCATCGACGGAAAATTCTACACCACACAGCTGCTGAACATCTGCAAGGAGCAAGGCATCCTTCGCCTGGGCGGTGTGATCAACTGGTACGACAGCTCCGTAATGGAGCAGCTGAAGGACGACCCCGCAGCCATCGAGGTAGCAGCACAGGAACTGATGGACATGGTGCGCCTCCACGATCTGGACGGCCTGAATCTGGACATTGAGATCCACGGCACCACCTACCGTGACACCTACAGCAGCCTGATCCGCAGTCTCTCCGCCAAGCTCCACGCAGAGAACAAGCTGCTCATGGTCAGCGCCGGCGGCTATATGCGCAAGGCTGACGAGGAAAACAGCCTCTATGACTACGAGGTTCTCTCCGAAGCGGCCGACCTGGTCACCCTCATCACCTACGATATCTACAGCGCCGCCTCCTTCCCATACAGCGGTGCCTACGGCGAAATGAGTAACCGCACTTATTTGGAGCGCTGCCTCCGCTATGCCGCTCTGGAGATGGGCGCTGAGAAGCTGCTCATCGGCCTGTCCTCCTACGGCATCCGCTATAATCTCAGCCGCAAGACCGCCGAAAACGTCACCTACGACGAAGTTCTTGAGCTGCAGCAGACCTACAACGCCCAGCCACAGACCTCTGATACTGCCACTGACGATTGCTATTTCACCTATCAGGCAGATAACTGCGATTACGTGGTCTGCTACGAGTCCCGACAGGGCATGAAGAACCGCATTGCCTACGCCACCCGTTACGGCCTGGGCGGCACTGCCATGTTCCATCTTGCCTCCGAAAATCAGGAATTCTTCCAAGCTGCAGCCGCCAAGCAGAGCGACCTGCCCTTTGAAGACGTGGTCCCCGACAGCTGGTACGCCCCCGGCGTGGAATATGCCTGGGAGAAGGGACTTTTTAACGGCATCACCCCCACAACCTTTGAACCGGACACCTCCATGACCAGAGCCATGCTGGTCACCGTCCTGTGGCGTGCCGAGGGCAGCCCCGAGGCCGGTGAGGCAGAGTTTTCCGATGTCCCCAAGGGTATCTGGTACTCCCAGCCTGTGGCCTGGGCAGCCTCCCAGGGCATTGTCAACGGTGTGGGCGGCGGTAAATTCGATCCCGACAGCCCCGTGACCCGTCAGCAGATCGCCGCCATCCTCTACCGCTATGCTGCCGCCAAGGGCTATGACACCGCCTCCCGTGGCGATCTCAGCGCCTATCCCGACGAAGCCGCCGTAGCCCCCTGGGCAAAGGATGCCCTCTCCTGGGCGGTGGCGGAAAAATACCTCAACGGTACCACCAAGCCCGGCAGCTCCGCCGTGGTCTTAGACCCCAACGGCAACGCCACCAGAGCCCAGGTGGCTACCATTCTGATGCGCTTTCTGACCGCTTGAATGCTTCCCTCAGGGGAAAACGGATAGTCAATTTTCTGGATTTTTAGGAGTCGGAATGAAAGAATCTACTTTATTTCCAAGGAAAAATCGAATATTTACCGCCGTGTTCCTCCTGGCTTGCTTTCTGTTTCTGACGGTTCTGGCCAGGGGCTTCCCGGTGACCTGCGACGATTGGTTCCTGTTCCCACACCACCCCTTTATCGGCCTCTATGATGCCTATTATCGGGGCTTTACCTGGGCGAGAGCCACGGCTGTGTGCTTCAACGGCCGTTATCTGGGCAATTTCCTGGCAGGCTTTGTGGCCTCCTCGGAGCTGCTGCGCCATGCCCTGATCTGCCTGGGCATCACGGGGATCATCGCTCTGGTGCTGCGCCTGTGCAGGATCAGGAGCCTCACCGGGCGTATCCTCGCTGCCACCCTGGTCATTGCCTTGCCGGCACCCATGTTTGCCCAGACCTATGCCTGGAGCGCCGGCTATTTCAACTATGTCCCGCCGGTTTTGTGCGTGCTGGGCTATGTTTGCCTGCTGTTTTCCGTGTTTCAGGGCAGGAAGCATTCCCCCTGGCTTGTGATACCGGTCTTCCTCCTGGGGCTCTGCGGACAGTTCTTCGTGGAGAACATCACCCTGGGGATGTGCCTGCTGTCCTTCGGCGCAGTGCTGGTCTACCGGATACGGGAGAAAAAGCTGTCTTCGCCTCTGGTGGCACACCTTCTGGGTGCGATCCTGGGCTGTATTCTGATGTTTATGGCAACGGGCTACGGCGCCATCGGTACGGAGGAAGACGCCTATCGTACCATGGGCGGCGGCCTGATGGAGATCGCCCTGCTGGCAGGGAAAAATCTCACCAGGATCACGGATCAGATGACGGGAAATAACTGGCTGGTCATTCTCCCCCTCAGCGCCCTGTGCTATCAGCTTTGCGGCAGACAGTCGGGCAGAGGGAGGCTGCTGCCTCGGGTGAGCCTTGTTTTCTGCGTGCTGTTCTTCATGATCAACCGCCTTTGGCTGATGCCTCTGCGGGAAAATGAGCTTCTGGCCTATATTGTCTGCTCTTTGGCACTTCTGGTGAACGCTATTTATCTGCTGACTCTGTGTTGGGTGTTCTTCACCTGCATCCGGGACAAGGTTCTTCGCTGGAGGCTGCTGTACCTGTTTGGCAGCGGCGTGGTCTTCCTCCTGCCCCTGGCGGTGGTCTCGCCGGTGTCGGAGCGCTGCTTGTATCTGAGCCATATTCTCTGGATCTGCGGCCTGTTTTGCCTGTGGAACGGTGCCTTTGCAGGAAAAATCTCTCCCTCCAAGTGGAAACGGTCGGTGCTGATTGCCCTCTGCGGGCTGATTCTCCTGGGATATCAGTGGATGATGCAGTGCAACGCCGAGGCAGAGGCCTATCGGATCCAACTGACCGAGGCGGCCATGGAACGTGGCCAGACCCATATTGTCTTGCCGGGCTATCCCTATGAGGCTTATGTCCACGGGGAGGAGAGCCCAGCCATTGAATCGTACTACTATTATCACACCGAGGGTGATATTACCTTCTCTCTGGTGGACTATGAGGATTGGGATTTCACTGCCCACCAGCCCAAATAAGGGGAAAACAAAAATTGTAACTATTATTCTTCCAAAGGAGATATATTATGAAGCTTTATGACGAACTGGTGGCCCGTGGCCTCATTGCCCAGGTGACCAATGAAGAAGAGATCCGTGAGATGATCGACAACGGCAAGGCCACCTTCTACATCGGCTTTGACCCCACCGCCGACTCCCTCCATGTGGGCCATTTCATGGCGCTGTGCCTGATGAAGCGCCTGCAGATGGCCGGTAACAAGCCCATCGCCCTCATCGGCGGCGGCACCGCCATGATCGGTGACCCCTCCGGCAGAACCGATATGCGTTCCATGATGACCAAGGAGACCATCGACCACAACTGCGCCTGCTTCAAGAAGCAGATGGAGCGCTTCATCGAGTTCGGTGAGGGCAAGGCACAGATGGTCAACAATGCCGATTGGCTCCTGGATCTGAACTACGTGGACGTGCTCCGTGAAGTGGGCGCCTGCTTCTCTGTGAACAACATGCTCCGTGCCGAGTGCTACAAGCAGCGCATGGAGAAGGGCCTGAGCTTCCTGGAGTTCAACTACATGATCATGCAGTCCTACGACTTCTACTACCTGTACCAGAAG
>JAFUPG010000006.1 GCA_017481325.1 Oscillospiraceae bacterium | reverse complement strand
GGTTCCTTTCTTGGCGAAGCAAGAAAGGAACGCCCCGCGCAGCGGAGCAAAGTTGTAAGTTTGTACCGTAGTATCGATGAATAGTGCTGCTTAAAGGCTGCTCTACGGGCGAACACATGGGTTCGCCCCTACGAAGTTCGACGAGGGTGCTTCTGAAAGCCATAGTGCCACGGGCGATTGATAATCGCCCCTACGGCTTCTAACGATGGCGAAGCAGGTTTCGGCGCACCCATTGGTTGCGCCCTACGGAGGCGATCGATCGTGCAGCAAACAGTTCGATAAACATCTATTTGACGGTAGTGCCAAAGGAGAACGGATTGCCACACCAGTGTGCGCATCGAATGTAACATGATCTTCTCTCCTGTTCTGTGATTTTCCGATAGGCAGGCTTTTTATCCATTCGGTTCTGAGTCAGAAATCAGCCCTTCCTCCCTGAATCTATGGAAAAGACGCTCCGGGGTCATGGGACAATCGTCCAGCTCCACACCGGTGGCATCGAGAATGGCATTGCGGATGGCAGGGGCTACGGGAACCGTGGGCGGTTCACCCAGCGCCTTGGTGCCGAAGGGACTGGTGGGCTCGAAATTCTCCACAAACTGCGCCTCCAGATGGGGGTGATCCATAGTGGAGGAGAGCTTGTAGTCCAGCAGATTGCCGTTTAAGAGCTTGCCGGTTTTCTCATCATAGAGCAGCTGCTCCGACAGGGCATAGCCGATGCCCATGGAAATGCCGCCGTGCACCTGGGCAGCCGCCAGCTGGGGATTGATTAGCTGTCCGCAGTCGTGGACATTGATGATCCGATCCACTGTCACACGGCACATGGGGATATCCACCGTCACCTCGGCGCAGCAGCAACCAAAGGAGAAGGCGCTGTTTTTGATCTGGGCGGTGGACTCAGCGGTGATATGTCGGGAATCCGACAGGCTGTAGAGCGCCTCGGTGGCCAGCTCCTTCAAGCTCATGAGCACCCGACCGTCGGTGCTGCGCACAATATTACTGTCCACCAGATCCAGGTTTTCCACAGGCATACGGGTCAGCTTATGGGCATAGTCCAGGATCTTCCCCCGAAGCAGATTGCCTGTCTGGGTAATGGCAAAGCCCACCACATAGGTCTGACGGGAGGCATAAGCGCCGGTGCCGAAGGGGGTGATGTCCGTATCCTGGCTGGAGATCACATGGACGTCCTCATAGCTTCTCAGACCAATGACATCGGCAGCCATCTGGGCGTAGGCGGTGTCAGCGCCCTGGCCCAGCTCTGTTTCGCCCACCTGCAGCTGCACCGAACCGTCCTGATTCAGAACCAGACGGCAGGAGGAATGCTCCAAGCAGATGGGCCAGACGGCGGTAGCGTACCAGAAGGGGGCAAGGCCGATGCCCTTTCGGATGGGGCCGCTCTGTTTTTCGTATTCCCTGTGCTTGCGTTCATAGTCCATGTATGCGATTGCCTTGTCCAGGCACTGGTTGTGGGAATCATGATATTTTACATTCTTGGTGAAGTCGTCCACATAGCCCACAGGCATCAGATGCTCCCGACGGAATTGCAGGGAGTCCAGCCCCAGACGGCGGCAGATATCCTCCATATGGCACTCGTGGGCCCAAGTGGCCTGGGGCATGCCATAGCCACGCATAGCGCCGCCGGCGGCACGGTTGGTGAACACGGTGTAGGCTTCCCCACGGAAATTCTCACAGGGATAAAGCTGGGGGAAGGAGCCCATGGCGGTGGCGGCGATAGCATGACCGTGGGAGGTATAGGCGCCCTGATTGGAGTAGACCACGATCTTTCTGGCCACAAAAGTTCCGTCGGGACGAAGCCAGGAGGTCAGATGAAAACGCAAGGCATGGCGCACACGGGTGGCGGTGAAGGTATCCTCCCGAGGGGTATCCAGCTTGACCAATCGACCTCCCAGCTGACGGGAGATCCAGGCCACCAGGGGCTCATAGAGGGCGTCCTGCTTGTTGCCGAAGCCGCCGCCGATATAGGGCTTGACCACACGGAAACTGCCCCAATCCGCCCCCAGCGCCTGCCCCACGATCCTGCGGACAATGTGGGGGATCTGGGTAGAGGTGACGATGACCGTTCTGTTGCCCTCTCCGTAAGCATAGACAATGGGATTCTCCAGGTGGCAGTGCTGCACCGTGGGGGTGTTGTACCACTTGTCCACGCAAATCAGCCCCGGTTCCCGGATGGCGGTATCGTAATCCCCCTCATCAAAGGAGGATTGCTCCAGAATATTACCGGGATAATGCCGGTGAAGCTGCGGCGCATCCTCTTTCATGGCCTCCTGCACATCCAGCACAAAGGGCAGTTCCTCGTATTCCACCCGGATCAGCCGGACGGCCTGCGCAGCAGCGATGTCGTTTTCTGCCACAATGGCGGCGATATCGTCCCCGTAGAAGCGCACATGCTCCATGAGCAAGTATCGGTCAGGGAAGGTCTGATGGGCAGGATCTGTAGACCAGGGGTGACCTGCGGTGGCATAGGGGATTTTAGGCACATCGAAACAGGTAAAAATCCGCACCACGCCGGGAATCTGCTCTGCCTGGGTGGTGTCGATGGATTTCACAAAGCCGTGGGCAATGGTAGAGCGCAGCACACGAACCACCAGGGCGCAACGGTCGCAGAGATCATCCGTATATTTGGCTCGTCCCGTGGCCTTGTCAAAAGCATCCACCCGAGGCAGCGCTTTGCCAACCTGTTTCATCTGCCGCACCTCCTTTTTCTTTGAGTATAGCATATTTTTCCTCCCTTTGAAATAAGAAACAAAAAAGAAACAAGTGGTAAAGGGAACATGGTAGCAAAACGGGAATTCATCTTAGGAACTAATGACTAATAGCTAAGAACGTATAACTGAGGTATCGGCTCCGCCGATGGGTATTCAAATAGATGTTTATCGAACTGTTTGTCGCACCTCGATAGACTTCGTAGGGGCGATTATCAATCGCCCGTGGCACAGCCTTCAAACAGTACCATTCATCGATATTACGGTACAAACTTGCGACTTTGCTCCACTGCGTGGGGCGTTCCTTTCTTGCTTCGCCAAGAAAGGAACCAAAGAAGGCGACTTGGGGGAGGCGCTCAGATTGTGCTGTGGTAACACTTCTACATTTCGGCACTACCCCCGACAGCCCAAATTCGCCCTCCCCCAAGACCCCCTCCCCCGCTGCGCGAAATCGTTATATTGCATTAGTCGATTTTG
>JAFUPG010000069.1 GCA_017481325.1 Oscillospiraceae bacterium | reverse complement strand
TTCTACTTCGTAGCCTATGTAGGCGACCAGGTAGCCTCCCAGAACGTGGGCTACAGCATCGAAGCCTACGCCAAGAGCAACATCGCCTCCACCGATGCCAACGCCGCCAACCTGGCCAAAGCCTGCATCTACTACGGCGACAGCGCCAAAATCTACTTCGACAGCCTGACCAAGTAAACAGGCAGCGTTTTCCGTTCTGACCAAGCACTCCTAACCTACCAAACGGACAGAAATCCCCAAACCAACACAACAAGCGCCGTGGGAAACCTCCCACGGCGCTTTGCTTCAATTTTTTTCAGATACTGTCAGAATTCTTATTGTCGTCTGTACTTACAAGTCTTGAAAATCAAGTCAAAATTAACAAGCTTTTCATGAAAATATGCGGAAAAATTAATAGACAAAGCTGAACATATCTGGTAAAATATTTCATCGGAATTTTCGAGTTCCAAAATACGCATTGCCGGTGCGAAATAAAAGGAGAGATGCAAATGAAACATCTGAAAAAACTCTCTGCGCTGCTCCTGGTTTTAGCAATGGTTCTGTCCTGCGTGGGCACAGCTTTTGCAGCCGAGGGAACACCTGCACTGAGTGGCAAACCCGTTATTGCTGAAAATGGCGGCTTCAAGGATCAAGCATCCAAGAAGAGCCCGGAAGTTTTGAAGGGCTTCCGCAGTGAAACCTTCATGAAAGAAAACAGCTACACCTATGCAGACGATGAGCTGGTTCGAGCCATCGTTGTGCTGGAAGGGCTGACCGAATCTGAAGTCGGTGAAGCCGGCAGCACCAAGGCTGCCGACCAGAAGGTCAAGCTGCTCAACCAGCACAATGCGGTTCGCAGAGCTATGAGCGGCATCGACTACACGCTGCAGTATGAGTACACCGCTGTGCTCAACGGTTTTAGCTGTGATGTGGCCTATGGCGATCTGGATGCCATTGCTGCCGTCGAGGGTGTTGAGGCAGTGTATATTGCCAACCGTTATGCTGAGCCTGTGCTCACTTACAATGCAGACACCAAGATGAACATTTCCAACCAGATGACCGGCGCAAGCTATGCTTTCGACGAGGAATTCTGTGGCGGCGGTATTGTCATCGCTGTGCTGGATACAGGTATCCGCACCACCCACGCTGCATTTGCTGATGGCGGCGACCTCTGTGCAGACGCAGCTGTTCTGGACGAGTCTGCAGTGGAGAATGTCACCACCCCCGGTACCTTTGTCAGCGCAAAGATCCCCTTTGCCTATGACTATGCCGATAAGGATGCCGATGCCACCGATCACAACGGCCACGGCACCCACGTTGCCGGTATTGCTGCCGGTTGGGACGGCGAGTACCTGGTGGAAGAGGGCGGCTATGCTGCAAGCTTCATGGGCGCAGCTCCCGGCGCTCAGCTTCTTGCTATGAAGATCTTCTCCGATGCAGGCGGCGGCACCAGCTCCGATGTCTATTATCAGGCCATTGAGGATGCTTACCTGCTGGGCGCTGATATCATCAGCATGTCCATCGGCGCACAGAATGGCTTTACCTATGACTCCTCTCTGGAGACCGAGGTCTTCGGCAACATTTATAAGCGCATGGAAGAGGCCGGTGTGGTCATGAGCGTTGCCGCCGGTAATGAATATTCCATGGCTTACTATTCCTCCATGGGCTATATCGGCACTGAGTATCCCGACTTCGGTACCGTTGCTACTCCTGCTACCTACGAAGGCAATGTCTCCGTTGCCTCTATGGAAAATGCTGCCTACCCCAGCTACTATACCATGACCGTTGACGGAACGGCATTTGAGTATTATGACTCCACCGATACCGCTGAGGATCTCTGGCGCAGCTCCTTCGCAGGCCAGACGCTGGATTTCGCCTGCGTTCTGGACCGTGAGGCCAATCTTTCCATGGGCTATGCCGAGGACTTTGCCGAAAACGATGTCAGCGGCAAGATCGCAATTGTGGAGCGTGGCGACCTCAGCTTCGAGGAGAAGGTGGAGAACGCTGCCAATGCAGGTGCCATCGGCTGTATCGTGGTCAATAACGAGGAAGGTCTCATCTACATGTCTATCGAGACCTATGAGATCCCTGCTGTCACTGCCACCATGAAGACCGGTGAGCTGCTTGTGGCACTTGACAGCGGCAAGCTGACCGTCTCTGACAAGCGCAGTGTGGTGGAAAGCCCCTCTGCATGGCTCATGAGCGAGTTCTCCAACTGGGGCACTACTCCCATGCTCACCATTGACCCCTCCATCACCAATGTGGGCGGCATGATCTACTCTGCCTATGTGACCGGGGACAATGATTACGAGGTTATGAGCGGTACCTCCATGGCAACGCCCAATATGTCCGGCGCTTTTGCGGATGTGCTGTCCTTCCTGGATTTCTGGGGCAGCTATGACGGTGAGGACTTTGGCACTCTGACCAAGGCCGAGCGTGCCAAGGTCGCCAAGGATCTGCTGCATTCCACCGCCATGATCCTCACCGATGCCAACGGTATGCCTTACTCTGTCCGTAAGCAGGGCGCAGGTATGGCCGCTGTGGACTATGCTCTGGATTATTATGCCTACTCCTCCTACATCTCCGATCCCCTGAAGGAGTTGGGCGACGATCCTGAGAAAACCGGTGTGTATTCCTTTGATGTGACCTTCCAATCCAATACCGGCTGGGATACAATTTATAGTAATATTAAACCCGTCGTTCTCTTTGACGCTCCTGCACAGGCGGAGGGCGTTGTGGTCAACAGCCTCAGCTCTCAGCTGGCCCAGTGCGATGTCACTGTAACCCAGAACGGCAAGGAGATCACCCAGGTTACCGTTCCTGCCGGTGGCAGCGCTACGGTCACGGTGACGGTTACTCTGTCCGCCGATATGAAGGCACTCTTCGATGCCTACTATCCCAACGGCAGCTATGTGGAAGGCTACGTGACCTTTGAAGAGGTCGACGAAGAGGACGGCTCCGTCTTCTCCGCTGTCCATGCCACCTTCCTGGCCTTCTACGGCGATTGGAATCAGGCTCCCGTTCTGGAAGAGGCTGACTTCCGTGATCTGCTGAAGTACCTTGCAGGCCAGGAGAACGACCTCAGCTTCTACACCAACCCCAACATGGCATTCACCTTGAACCAGGAGCAGCAGGCACTGGTGAACTATCTGGGCGGCAATCTCTTTGCAGATGCGCCCTTTAAGGACGAATACATCTCCCTGACCACCCCCTATTCCAACGGCAGTTTCTACTGGGCAGATGCCATTTATATGACTCCCTATCAGCTCCGTAATGCCGAGCACCTGATCATGACCGTCACCAACAAGGAGACCGGCGAGGTTTACTATGTGGATGACACCCAGTACCTGCCCAAGGCAGGCTATGACACCATCGAGGGTGCATGGTACAACTACGGCCTGTACATCTGGGATGGTACCGATGCCAGCGGCAAGTATCTGCCCAACGGCACTGTGGCGACCATTACTTACGATGCGGTTCTGCCTTACGGCGGTACTCAGAAGAACGTCTGGACTTATGATGTGACCATCGATACCCAGGCTCCTGTCATTGAGGAATGGTCTTACGATGAGGCCAACGCAACCCTGACCGTTACCGCTTCCGATGATCGTTATCTCCAGGCGATCTACCTGATGTCTCCGGACTATGGTACTGTCTATGATGCGGTTGCCTTCGCACCCGAAACAGAAGGGGAGCGCTGCACTGCCACCTTCGACCTGACGAAGCTCCTTGCTCAGGGCATGGACAGCTTCTTCATCACCCCCGTGGACTATGCTACCAATGAGTGCGAAGAGTTCGCCTACGTGGGCAGCGGCACAGTGACTCCCGTGCAGGTCACTCTGTCTACACCCACCGGCAACCAGGTGCTCAACGGCTACAGCGGCGATGTGCTGCAGTTCCCGGACTACACCCAGGAATTCGAGGGCTATATTTTCGTCGGCTGGAGCGAGAATCCTGCTGCCCGTGTGACCGATACGGAAGAGCTGGGCGAGGTTTACTACGCTGGTGATGAGCTTGAGATCTTCGGTGATGTGACCTTCTATGCCCTCTTTGCCAAGGGCGAGATCACGGAGCTGTCCGTAGCAAATTACTATGCCTATCAGGCAAGCGACTACACCGGCGATTGGGCCATTGTAGGTCTCAACGCCAATGCCGCCGGTACGGGCTATGATTATTATCATCCCCAGGCACTTTCCGCCGGCGCTGCCAAAGTGGATGTGGCTTCTCTGCCCAATACCACCATTGATGACTACTACGTCCAGTTCTTTACCAATGCGACGGAGATCCGTTGGAGCTTCGTCCCCATGGGCCAGGGTACTTATGTCATCGTCAACAGCGCTTCCGGCGAGTACCTTGCCCTCAGCGGTAATATCATTACCACGGTCGAGACTCCCGATACCACTGCACTGTGGACGGTTTCTGCCGATCCCTACTTCAGCCTTGGTACCCTGATCTACAACGTGGCGCAGCCCAAGATGCTGCTCACTTACGACCACTGGAACGGCAGCTTCGCTGTCTTTGACGACACGGTTCCCGTCAGCGGCTACTACTATCCCAGCACCTACTACGCTCTGCTCCTGTACTACTGCGAGGATGCGGAGATCGATGTAGAGTACTACACCTCCTTCCCCGGTACAGAGGATGACTGCCACCACCTGAACACGGAAGTCAAGAACGCTGTGGAAGCCACCTGTACCGAAGACGGCTATAGCGGCGATACATACTGCACCGATTGCGGCGCTTTGGTCACTGAGGGCAAGGTCATCCCGGCCATGGGTCATGACTTCGTTGACGGTGTCTGCATTCGCTGCGGCGAAAGCGAAGAGGCAGGGGAGTGCTATTTCGATGACTTCTCTGACTGTGTAGCCCCCTGGTACCACGAGGCTGTGGATTTCACCGTTGCCAACGGCCTGATGAATGGCATGGGCGACGGCCTCTTCGGACCCAATACCGCCCTGTCCCGTGCCATGGTGGTCACGGTGCTCTACCGTGAGGCAGGTTCTCCCGCGGTTTCCGAGCCCTCCACCTTCACCGATGTCCCCGAGGGCATCTGGTACTCCGATGCCATTGCCTGGGCGCAGGATAACGGCATTGTCAACGGTGTCACTACCACCGAGTTTGCCCCTGACCAGAATGTGACCCGTGAGCAGATCGCCACCATTCTGTGGCGCTATGCCGGCTCTCCTCTGGCTGAGGCTGACCTCAGCGTCTTCGGTGATGCCGCTTCCATCAGCCCCTATGCCGCCAACGCCATCCACTGGGCTGTTTCCAATGGCATCATGAATGGCGACGGTGAGAACCTGAACCCCCTGAACAGCGCCACCCGTGCGGAGTTTGCCTGCATGATCATGCGCTATCTGGGCGGCTCCTACGATTGCGAAAACTAATCCGCTAACCCCGAAACGGTGAGTCCTTTTGGGGACTCACCGTTTCCGCAATTCTAAAACACACAGGAAAGGAGCAAACGAATGAAACGATTTTTAGCGATTTTTCTTCTGATTGCAATGCTGATCTCTATTCTGCCCAACGTCATGGCAGCGGAAGAGGAAGAGACTGCTCCCACCCCCGAGGGGATCAACGCCGAAGCAACCTATGCCCTGCTGGGCGCTCAGGAATCCGGTGCCAAGGTCTTTGAGGACACTGTGGAAACCGTAGATCCTGAGATGCCGGTTCGCATTGTGGTGGTTCTGGACGAGGAACTGATTCCCACGGACGGCAAGCCCACCAAGGCTGCCCAGACTAAGATGCTGCAGCAGCAGTCTGCGGTGCAGCAGGAGATCTCCGAGAAGATTCTCGGCGGTCAGACACTGCAGATCCATCATAGCTACGCAACGCTGACCAATGGCTTCTCCGCCACTGTCACCTATGCCCAGCTGCAGGAGATCCGCCGGCTGGACAGCGTGGTCTCCGCCTTTGCAGCCCCCACCTTTGAGCTGCAGCCTCTCATGACCACCAGCAATTCCATGGTAGGCGGCGGTGTCTACAACGATACCGGCTATAATGGCGAGGGTATGGTCGTCGCTATTCTGGATACCGGTGTTTCCCACGGTCACGAGGTCTTCGCCTCTGCTCCCAAGAATCCCCGCCTGAGCCGTGCTGACATCCAGAAGTTCCTGGATGAGAACGATATGCACTGCGAATCCGATGTGCCCTCCGTGGGTGCCTCTACCTTGTACTACAGCGAAAAGATACCCTACCAGTTCGACTACGGCGATCATGATGCCGACGGAACGCCTACAGAGGGCGGTGAGCACGGCACTCATGTTGCCGCCACTGCCGCAGGTAATGATGGCGTGAAGGAGAACTTCAGCGGTGTAGCTCCTGAGGCACAGATCGTCAATATGAAGGTCTTTATGGAATCCGGCGGCGCCAGCTATGATGATATTCTGGCTGCCCTGGAGGACTGCATGGTTCTGGGTGTTGACTCCGTGAACCTGTCTCTGGGTTCCGATTGCGGCTTTATTGACTACGAGGATCAGGATGAGTGGACCATGAACCTGATCAATGTCTTTAACCGCACCGGCGAGAGCGGTATCTGTATGGCCGTTGCCGTGGGCAATGCCTATTCCGCAGCATATAACAACCAGTACGGCGGCACGGCCCTGGCCTCCAACCCCGACTACGGCAATGCCAGTGAGCCTGCTACCTACGACGAGTCTCTGGCTGTCGCTGCGGTGGAAAATGCGGGCATGATCGCCCCCTACATCACCGTCAACGGCCGCAACATCGCCTACTACGACGGTTTTGACGGCACTACCCAGGAGATCACCACGGAATATGCCTTCCGCACCATTGCAAACAAGGGACAGCTGGAATACGTCATCGTCCCAGGCTACGGCGCCGAGGAGGATTATGTGGGTCTGGATGTCAAGGGCAAGATCGCCGTGGTTGAGCGTGGCGGCGGTATGTACTACGAGACCAAGTGCAACAATGCTTATGCAGCAGGCGCTGTGGGTCTGATCGTCTACAACAATATCCCCGGCATGGTCTATATGTCCATTGATGCGTGGACCATTCCCATCGCCTTTGTCTCCCAGCAGGACGGCGCTTACCTGAAGCAGCAGAGTAACAAGGTTCTGACCATTTCCACTTCTGACGGTCTGGTTGCCTCTCCTGTGGCAGGTATTTGCGATTTCTCCTCCTGGGGCGCAACCTCCGAGCTGACTCTGAAGCCTGAGATCACCGCTCCCGGCGGCAATATCTACTCTGCCATTCCCGGCAACAGCTATGAGCTGATGTCCGGCACCTCCATGGCAGCGCCCCATGTGGCAGGCGGCATGGCCATTATTCTGCAGGCAATGAAGGAGCGCTACCCCAACCTGTCTGCTGAAGAGCTGAAGAATATGGTGGATACCCGACTTATGGCCACTGCAGCTTTGATCTACGATGTGGACAACGTTCCCGTTTCCCCCCGTAAGCAGGGCGCAGGCATGATGAACATCTCTGCGGCAGTCAAGTCTGATGCTTACATCACCGTCTCCGGCATGGAGCGTCCCAAGATGGAGCTGGGTGACGATGTGGCAAAGACCGGCGTTTACACCCTGAATTTCACTGTCCACAACGACGGCGACAGCGTGCTCTTCTACAAGGCTTCTCCCATTGTTCTGACGGACAGAACCGAGGAAGAGGACGGCACAGTTCTCATGACAGAGTGGGAAAAACAGCTGTCTCACAGCTTTACCACCAATTTTACCAATGATCTGGTGATCGTTGAGCCCCACAGTGAGGTGGATGTGACCATCACCGTTACTCTGACCGATCCCGAAACCGAGCTGGCTGAGTTTATTAACGGCGCATTCGTGGAAGGCTGGGCATATCTGGATCAGGTGAACGCAGACGGCAGCGAAAAGGATGACGGCATTGATCTTAATGCTCCCTTCCTGGCCTTCTACGGCGACTGGACACAGGCTCCCATGATCGACAGCGGCTTCTGGTGGGATGTGATCGCCAACGAGACCACAACCGCACAGCAGTACAATAACGAGGCGCTGCTCAGCTCCATGGAGCAGACCTTCACCAGCTACCTTGGCGACAACCACTACGATTTCACAATTCCTTACCTGGCAGACCGTAACGCCATCTCTCCCAATGAGGATGACTTTATGGACAGCCTGACCTATGTCTATACCGGCCTGCTCCGCAGCGCCCGTTATTTCAGCTATGAGATCAAGGGCGAGGACGGCACGGTCTACTATGAAAAGACCGTGGAATACGAGCCCAAGTCCGTCTACAGCAACGCTTATTATTCCATCGTCCCCGCCGGTGCCATCTCCGATTGGGGAGACTGCATCGATCCCTGGTTCGGCACGGACAAGTACGGCTCCGCCCTGCCCAATAATACCAAGGCAACCGTAACCGTTACTGCCGTTCCCATGTATGATGCCCACGAGGCCAATAATGCCCGTGACAGTTGGTCTTTCCCCATTACCATCGACACCGAAGGTCCCGAGTTGCTGGAGTCCACCGTCCGTGAGGCAGAGGGTCGCTACTATGCCACCCTGACCTTCAAGGACAACCAGTATGCCGCAGCCGTTGTTTTGACCGATGCCAAGTACTCCAAGGAGTATAAGGTCATTGGCGTAGGGGAGACCCAGCCCGGTATGACTACCGTGCTTACCGATCTGGATGTTACCGGCTACGGCGAGGCCGTGGGCGTGGTGATCCATGACTATGCCGGTAACACCAAGACCTACTACCTCAAGGTCAAGGGCAACACCGACGACTATGCTGATGTGGTAGTAACGCCGGATATGGTGCTCTATACCGAGGATTTCAACGGCTCCTGGCTTCCTGAAGGCTGGAGCTCCGAATCCAAGAGCGGCGCTCCCAATACCTGGTACCGTGACGATTACTACATGGCAGCCATCGACCCCGATGATCTGTATCATCAGAATGAATGGCTCTATTCTCCCTCTTACGACCTTTCCGGATTGACTACTCCCACCCACATGATCTTTGATTTTGAGTCCAGCTACACCTTCTGTGTGCAGTATCCTCACTTCAATGTGGATGTCTACGCCTCCAAGGACGACGGCGAGACCTGGGAGTCCATCTGGAATCTGCGCAACTCCGGCCTCTATGTGGATTGGGTGCGTACCCAGGCAAAGGTTGTTATTCCCGATGCCTATCAGGGCTGCGAGAATGTGCGTTTCGCCTTTGTTTACACCGGTGATACCGGCGGCGCACAGTTTGCCATGGACAATGTGCGCATCTACAAAGACCGTGCCGAGGACTACATTGCTGTTACGGCTGAGTCCGGCGAGAACGGCTCCCTCAGCCCTGAGGGCAGAGTCCTGGTGCGGAAGGGAACCTCCAAGACCTTTACCGCCATTCCCGATGCCGGTTATGAAGTAGCCTCTATGGTCGTGGACGGCCAGGATCTGGGTGCTATCAGCTACTATACCTTTGAAACTGTGGGCGTTGATCATACCATCAGCGTCAGCTTCCGTCCCGTCATGGAGCAGGCAGGTTACACTGTCCATGTAGTCTCTTCCAATGGCGGCACCGTCACACCCTCCGGTGAGATCAAGGTCGCAGCAGGGGAGTCCCTGACACTGAATTCCAAGGCTTCCGGCGGCTACCAGCTCACCTCTGTCCGTGTCAACGGCAGAAGTCTGGGTGCCAAGGAGACAGTTGCGCTGGAGAATATCGACCAGAACTACTATGTCTACGTGAACTTCGAACTGATTCCCGCAGAGGCGGAGATCATCTTTGAGCAAGACTTCGAAAGCGGCACTTTCCCGCCCACAGGCTGGGAGCGTAAGGGCGGCTCCGAGACCTGGAGAGCCTACAGCTACTACTATATGGACGGCTCTGTCAATGCCTATGTCTCCGCAGGCACGGGCAATCAGGATGAATGGCTCATCTCTCCCACCGTCAACCTTCTGGGCGCAACGGACACCAATCTGGAGTTCGACTTTGCCTTCCCGTACTACGGTATGAAGCGTGGGGAATTTACCTTCACCCTTCTTGCCTCTGTGGACGGCGGCAGCAACTGGAGTGTCATCTGGGATGCAGCCGATGCCATTCCCGAAACCCTCTCCGGCTATGTGGTCACCGATCGTGCCTTTATTACCCTCCCCGAGGAATTGCTGACCGGACAGACCAGCTTTGCCTGGCGCTACACCAGACCTGCCGGCGACAACAGCGGAATTGCAGCCATCGATAACATCAAGCTGGATGCCACCGGCGTCAGCACCGATGTGGAAGGTTTTGCCAAGATCACCGCTACTGCCGGTGAGGGCGGCGCCATTACCCCCGCAGGCCGTGTCTATGTGGAGGAGGGCAAGTCCCAGACCTTCACTATTACCCCCATTGTGGGCTATGCCATCAGCGATGTGATCGTTGACGGTGTCAGCGTCGGTTCCTGCGCTACCTATACCTTTGAAAATGTGGTCGGCAGCCATACCATCGAGGCGGTCTTCAAGCTGTCCTCCGGCATTGCCGGTGTGCTCTTTGAGAACGACTTCGAAGATGCTGCCTTCCCCTCCAGAGGCTGGACAGTGCAATCTGGCAGCAACAGCCATAACAACTGGCATCAGGGTGAATTCGGCAGCCTGAACAAGACAAAGATCGCCATGGTCATCAATGACTACGAGGATTGGTCCAACGCCCCCAAACAGGACGAATGGCTTATCTCTCCCACGGTGGATCTCACCGGCCAGGAGCCTGTACTGAGCTTTGACTACATTTTCGGACGCTATGAGGTCTTCCGTGGTGGCATGACCCTTACTGTTGAGATCTCTACGGACGGCGGCGAGGAGTGGCTGCCCATCTGGGATGCTTCCCAGCTGGAAAACCTCTCCGGCTTCTATCAGTCCGGCCATGCGGATGTGGAGATCCCCTCCATCTACTGCAAGGCAAATGTAAAGATTGCCTTCCACTATACCAAGGCCAATGGCTACGAGGGTGACAAGGCAGGCATCGACAATGTCTCTCTCAGCGGCGAGACCGAGGGCAATACCTGTGAGCATAGCAACACCGAGCTGCGGAACGCAGTAGCACCTACCTGTACCCGTGACGGCTACACCGGCGATACCTACTGCCTGGACTGCGGCAGCCTCATCGCTGTAGGCGCAGTTGAAGATGCGCTGGGACATGATGCCGATGCCATTGCGGCCGTAGAGCCTACCTGCACAGAGCGTGGCAATATTGCTTACTGGCATTGCACCGTATGCGACAAGTATTTCTCCGATAAGGATTGCACCAGAGAGATCAAGCTGGAGGACGCCGTCCTTCTGGCATTGGGACACAGCCCTGTTGCAAGCCCTGCCAAGGAGCCTACCTGTACCGAACCCGGCAACACCGCCTACTGGTACTGCCCCACCTGCAAGCTCTATTTCTCCAATGCGGTCTGCACCAAGGAGATCAAGCTCTCCGAGACTGTGATCCCTGCTCTGGGACATACCATCGTCCTGGATTCTGCGGTAGAGCCCACCTGTACCGAGCCCGGTATGACCTTAGGCAGCCACTGCGACACCTGCGGCCATGTCTTCATCGCCCAGGACAGCATTGATCCTCTGGGCCATGACTACGGACAATGGGAGATCATCACCGATGCTACCTGCACTGCCGATGGCGAGCAGAGCCGTATCTGCAGCCGCTGCGAAGAGACTGAGACGGAAGTGATTCCCGCCTTTGAATGTCCCTCTGCGGAGTTTAGCGATGTACTCAGCGGTGTGTGGTATCACGATGCCGTAGACTACATGCTCCGCAAGGAACTGATGAACGGCATGGGCGAGGGACTTTTCCAGCCTGAGGGCGAACTGACCCGTGCGCAGCTGGTTGTGATCCTCTACCGTGCAGCAGGTTCCCCTGAGGTGGAAGGTACTTCTGCCTTCACCGATGTGCCCGACGGTCTGTGGTATACCGATGCTATCGTCTGGGCAACGGAAAGCGGTGTGGTCAACGGCATTGGCGAGGGACTCTTTGCTCCCGACAACAAGATCACCCGTGAGCAGATTGCAACCATCCTCTACCGCTACGCCAAGGCAGAGCCGGTTGGGGAGGATATGCTGCAGGACTTTACTGATGTAGCTTCTGTCAGTTCCTATGCCCTGGATGCCCTGAACTGGGCTGTGGCAGAGGGTCTGCTCAACGGCGCTGACGGCATGCTCATGCCTACGGACAACGCCACCCGTGCACAGATCGCTGCCATCCTTATGCGCTGGATGGAAAAGTGATCCACTAAGGTGAATACAGCTGCTGTGGAGCAGGTTTGTCTCCACAGCAGCTGGAAATAAAAAGGAGGTAATCACCAATGAAGAAGTTTTTTGCCTTTTGCCTCACATTGGCAATGCTTCTGGGCATGCTCCCCATGGCCGTCTCTGCGGCAGAGGAAGCCACGCCCATCAGTTCCGTGGATGAGATCACTGACCTCACCGCAAGCTATGTCCTGACACAGGATATAGCCATCAGCGCCCCCATCGGCGCATTCTCCGGCAGCTTTGACGGCGACGGCCATACCGTTACCATTAACATTACTGCCACCACCAGCAATGCCGGTATGTTCACCACCATCGCATCCGGCGCAGAGGTAAAGAATTTCAAGATCGCCAACTCTACCGTGACCAACAGCTCCTATGAGTATACCGGTCTGGTAGCCGGCACCAACAACGGTATTGTCAGCAATATCGTTGCGGAGAACTCCACCGTCAACGGCTATACCACCGTGGGCGGCATCGTCGGCAAGAACACCGGCACTGTCACCAACTGCGCTTTTGAGAGCGGCACCGTTAAGAAGGGCGCATCCACCGACACCGGCTTCGGCGGCATCGTTGGCGATAACAGCGGTACGGTTACCCTGTGCTCCAACAATGCAACTCTGGACCACTCCGCTGCCAGAAGCAACTACGACTACACCGGCGGCATCGTCGGCAGAAACCAGTACAGCGGCACCGTCACCCATTGCTTTAACTCCGGCGCCCTGACGGACGGTGCAAACAAGAGCTACTACATCGGCGGCGTGTCCGGTCAGAACAACGGCTCTGTGGACTCCTGCCACAACACCGGCCTCATCACCAGCACCTCCAGCAGAATCTACGGTGTAGCTTCTTCCTGCACCAACAGCTATTATCTGGAAGGCTGCGGCGCAAGCACCGGCGGCACCTCCAAGACCGCCGAGGAATTTGCTGCTCTGGCAGTCTCTCTGGGCGAGAACTGGGTGGATGGCTCTGACGGCTATCCCGTTCTGGCATGGCAGGATTGGAAGTATTCCAATACCGCTATTAAGTATGTCGTTGAGTACTACATCGAGACACTGGAAGAGGGCGTGTTTGAGCTCTATTCCACGAACGAAGTTAAGGCTGAGCCTGAGACCGAGGTCTTTGCCGGCACTTCTGTCATCGATGGCTTTACCTTCGACGAGACCAATGAGAATAATGTTCTCAGCGGCTCTGCCTCCGCTGAGCTGGTTCTGAAGTGCTACTACACCAGAAACAGCTACACCCTCACTTGGGATGTAGGCGAAGGCACTATTACCAGCGAGGAAGGCGCTTATACCGCCGGCTCCGTCAAGTACGGCGCTGCCATTACCTATCCCGAGGTCAGCAATCCCGGCTACAGCCTCTCCTGGGATCAGACTCTGACCACCATGCCCGCAGCAGATACCACCGTCACCGCCTCTTGGAAGACCGCAGCCTATCCCGTAACCTGGGATGCCAACGGCGGCGCTTTCGAAACCGAAGATAGCTGGGGCGATGTCACCACCTCCCTGACTCTGACCTGGGGCTCTGCCTCCGGCACTTCCTGCGGTGCTCTCTACGGCCAGACCCTGGGCAAGTACCGCTGGAGCGAAACCTCCACCTCTTATTCCAACCGCAGCCTGCCTGCTCCTGTCCATGAGAGCATGGTCTTCGGCGGCTGGTACACCGCAGCCGAGGGCGGCGAGGAGGTTACTG
>JAFUPG010000068.1 GCA_017481325.1 Oscillospiraceae bacterium | reverse complement strand
GCACCTGCAGATGTATCTGAGCGAGTATTGCTACCGCTTCAACCGCCGCTCTTTTGGCGGAGCCATCTTCGACCGCCTTTTAATCGCCATCGCACAATAACACCATATTTTGTGGCCAGCTGCTTAAAGCCGATAGCCTAAACAGGAATTTGTCGGTCTGTTTAGAAACTAATAGCTAACAGCTAAGGACTAAAAACTGAGGTGTGCCTGCGGCACGGATTTGGAATATATGCCGTCAAACAGAAATTTGCCGGTCTGTTTGGGAACTAATAACTAAGTG
Source organism: Oscillospiraceae bacterium (assembly GCA_017481325.1). The sequence continues at coordinate 12,515 of JAFUPG010000068.1, read as the reverse complement.
CTAAGGACTAAAAACTGGGGGTGTGCCTTCGGCACGGATTTTGAATATTTAGACTGTCAAACAGGAATTTGTCGGTCTGTTTCCCGCAACCAAAGCCGCCCGTATCAGGAAGGATCTCGGGCTATGAGTAAGGTTTCATATTACGCAATGTCATTGCGAGGCCACTTGTGGCCGTGGCAATCTGTATTCATAAAGCCTCCGTTTTGCACCAAATTCCCATATATTCGAAACATTTAGAGAACAGATTGCCACGTCGGCATAAATGCCTCCTCGCAATGACATGGCTTTTCGGTAGCCTGTTCCTCTTTTGGCAATGAGGTTTTGGTGGTACATCCAACTGTTCGACAAATATCTATTTGACTCTGCTTCAGATCCATCTGCGGAGCCGATACCTCAGTTATTAGTTCTTAGCCATTAGTCCTTAGCCATCAGCTCACCGACAAACATCTATTTGACGCTGCTTCAGATCCATCTGCGGAGACCGTACATCCGTCATATGTGATTGGTTTCCGCTATTCTCCCTGAATCCTAAGTCTCTGTTCCATACTCAGGTGCTGTCTTATTCCGGGTCGTATTCGCCGTATTCGCAGCCGACGTTTTCGCAGAGGACTTCATCTATGAGCTTGCCGCCCCGGTAGAGCCGCACCGTGCCGCAGCCGTTGCCGCCGTTCCACAGGCGGTTGTGCCGCTTTCGGCCGTCGGGAGCTTCGTAGTTCACCAGGAGCATATCCTTCTTTTGGCAGGTGATATCCGTAACCATGCGGTTGCGCCAGGTTCTCTGCTCCACGTGCCAGATGATTTCCGTTTCCGTCTCCCAACAGTCAAATTTGGTACGGGTGAAGGTCCAGAATTTGGAGAAATTGAACTCATAGGCCTTGCCCTCGTGCCAGTAGGCGGACAGGAGCTTGCGTTTTAACGCAATGGGGCCGATCTGGGGACAACCGCCGCCGATATCAAAGACACTGTCATGGAGCTGCTTTCCCGTCAATTTGCTGGTCAGATGGTTGGAGGACAGCCAGACCCAGGGGGAAGTAAAATCCTTGCCCCAGTTCTTATCAGCGTAGCCGTAGCAGGTTTCGGGGCGGATGATGTACTTCTCCCCTCTCCACCATACTTCGCCGCTGTAGGCGGTTTTCATACCCTCGGCGTGCCAGAACATACGGAAAAGCTGGAGCTTGCGGAAGAGCTTGCTTGCGCCAAAGCCCACATGAAAGGCGGTCTTTTTCTCCACCTTCAGATCCCAGCGCATTTCACCGGCCTGACAGAGATACTCCGGGTGCGCTGCCGCAGCCTCTTCGAAAACCTTGACAGAGCCTCGCAATTCCGTTTCCGTGCAGAGGCAGTCTGCAGCCTCTACGGAAAATGGTACGCCAAAGGAGACCTGCGCCTCCTCCCAGCCGAAGAAACGGTGGAGCTGAGCAGCGTCCTCACCCCAGGCACCGGCTTTGACCATAAGATAAGAGGGACGGATGCCCTTGGCACGGTTTTCGGGCAATTGGCCGAAAATGGGCGCCTTGCCCCCGTGAGCAGGATTGCAGACAAAAAATTCTATGAAAAAAGCCTTCTCCTCACCGCTCTCGGCATGACGGCCGGTGAAGGAGTGCCACCACCAGTCATAGCCGCATTTGGCCTGGCCACCAAAAAGCTGGCAAGCATTTCGGGAAATATCATGCTTGTTGAACATCCTTAGCCCTCCTGTTTCTCGCTGCCGTTCAGCAGCGCCATGGCCTGACGGTATTTTTCTACCCGCTGCAATGCCCCGGCATCCACATCGTCCAGCCGTGTCAGGTCGGAATTGTGGCGCAGATCTGCCAGCTTGACCTGACGGGCAATGGGATGATCCCGGATTTTCAGCACATAGTCCATATAGGGTACGGCGGGATCGTGGGTCAACAGCTGCAGCGCCTGCAGCACCTCCTCGGAGAATCCTGCTTTTGCCAGATCTTCGGCGGTATAGGGTGTATCCTCCATGACATCGTGGAGCAGCGCCACAATGGTGGTCGTCTCGTCCGTCATCTGCTCCGCCAGATGGAAGGGGTGGTGCACATAGGGCAGGCCACTCTTGTCCCGCTGGTTCTTATGGGCCTCGAAGCAGAGCTTCATGGCCAGCTTTGTCTTCTCTGTGTAGATCATAGTATCACCTTCTTGCTACCATTATAGCATAGATTTTGAAAATCGGAAAGACCGCTTGCTCAAATTACTGATTTATGGTATAGTCGATGGATCTGGAGTACGAGCGGCAACTGCTGGAAAACCCTCCGCAGCCCAAAAAACGTGGCTTTTTCAGCCGGCTGAAGGACAGATTCTTTTGACAAAAAACGGAGACAGCTTCCTTTTGAGGAAGTGTCTCCGTTTTTTAGCGATGTTTCTCCAGACGGTAGAGTTTTTCTTCGTCGGGCGTGGTGATGCCGTTTTTGTAGTCATAGCCGAATTTGCGGTAGAAATTCACGGCGGTGAGGGAAGCTGGGATCTCTGCCCGTTTGCAGCGCAGAAAGAGTTCGTCTTTTTCCAGTGTTTCGATGATTTTGCTGCCCACCCCTCTACCCTGGTACTCCGGCAGGACGAAGATATTGAAAAAGCTGCACTCGTCGGTCTTGTCCCAATAAGGCCCCACAGCGCCGCAGCCCACCATGGTTTTCCCGTGGCAGAAGACATAGAAGTGCATCCACGTCGCCCGCCACAGAAGCTTCTCCGGAGAGAGGCTTGCGGCCACCTCTGCCAGTTCTTCCGGGTTATAGTCGGCGGCATTGGTGATTTGGAGGGTATGACAGATCAGTTGTGACACCACCTCGGCATCGGCAGGCTGAAATCTTCGGGCGGTGATGGTCATAGGGTGTTCTCCTTTTCGTAGAATACCAGGGTCATTTTGTCGTTGATGACCTTGGTTTTTCCGGTTTTGCGGTAGCCCATTTTCTCGTAAAGATGGCTGAGCCCCGGCTCCTGTAAAATAGTGTCCAGACTCCAGTGGTCTGCGCCGTGGCGCTGCTCTGCCAGAAGGATCGCCTGCTGTGCATAGCCTCTGCCCCGGAATTCCGGGAGGATGAACAGGGGCGAGATCCGCTTGGGTCGGTGATCCATGGGCACGACCACACGGATGCCGCCCACCGTTTTCCCTTCTGCCTCGATGAAATAATAACGGGTCTCCGGCTGCCGTAGCTTCTGCCGAATCCGCTCCGTACTCTCCTTGGCCGGATTGAGATCGCCGTCCTGATATTTTTCCAAAAGGGCTGCAAAGGCCAGCTGCTGCAGGCGGCAAATCCGCTCCGCATCGGCCTCCGTGGCTCGGATCAGCTGCATGTTTCTTCCTCCTCCATGCGGCAGGCCAGTTCAAAGGCCAGGAGGGCGATCTTCTCCCCACCTAAGAATTCCAGGATTTTATCAAACAGCTGGTGGGAGAAAATGCTGACCATGGTTTCCGGAAAATTTGGGATCAGATGAAACATCTGATCCGGATTGATGACCGCCCGCTTTGCGGGGTCAAATTCCTGTAAGAGCATGGGGAGCCTCCTTTCGGAAAACGTCTAAGGTGTGGTTGGAGTAGCCCAGAAGCTCTACCCGTTCGCAGGTGGCGAAGTGGTAGCGGAGATAGAGGGCATAGGTCTCCTCGTCCATCTCCTGGAGGGTCTGTCGCATGTGGTTGGAATAGCCGTCGGTGGCAAGGAGGTGGAGCTGGGTCACGGGAAAATGGCTGCGGAGGGCATCGATCTCCTCCTTGCGCACCAGTTCGAAGATGTCCCAGGGCCGGGAGAAGGTCTCAAAGGTCACGGGATCCAGCATGCAGTCCCGGATGATATTGTGGATCTCTCCCCGGCCGAAGCCGTAGAGCAGAATGGAGGCATCGCCCATGCAGTAGGCGGCGTAGATCAGGCCGCCGGGTTTGGTCACACGGATGGCCTCGGAGAGGGCTTGGAGCTTGTCTTCCTCCGTGAACAGGTGGTACATGGGGCCCAAAAGGAGGGTGATGTCGTAGGTGTCGTCTGCAAAAGCGGAGAGATCCTTGGCATCGCCCCGGGTGACGGTGATGTTCTCCTCGGGCTGGGTATTTGCCTTGAAGATCTCAATATTATGCTCCACCAGCTCCACCGCATCCACCCGGTAGCCCTGACGGGCAAGGTAGTGGCTGTAACGGCCGGTGGCGGCGCCGATCTCCAGCACACGCATACCGGGGCGGAGGTATTTCTCAATATAGCGGAGGGTGGTGAGAAACTCCACCTGCCCCCGACGGGAGTCCAGACGGCTGTTCTCATCGTAGCTGTTGTAATATTGGGTCAATGCGGTCAGGGTTTCCATGGTATATACCTCCTATGCTGTGGGTTCGAGGAAATTTGTCGCTCTGTTTATGAACTAATAACTAACAGCTAAGGACTAAAAACTGAGGTGTGCCTTCGGCACGGATTTTAATTCATCGGCGGAGCCGATACCTCAGTTATTCGTTCTTAGTTATTAGTCCTTAGCCTCACCGATAAACATCTATTTGACTCTATTTCAAATCAATTGGCGTATAGTTTATACCTCAGTTATTCACTATCAGTCGTTAGTTATTCGTTCCTAAGATCAATTTCCCCTTAGCGTACTTAGATAAACAGAAGCAGTGCAGGCGGAACTCTTTTTTGGGGTTCGGCCTGCACTGCTTTTTGTTTCTTTTGGGGGTGGAGTTCACCCGAAAAAAGCGTATGGCAATGCCGACCCGTTGCCGTACATAGGCTCAACGGGCCAAGTATGAGATACGTTAGAACGGATCGCAAGCATTGTCAACACTCCTTTGGATTTTTTCGCATTATACACCCGCATTTTGCCTTTGTCAAGGCTAATTTCCGGCACTTTCGTAGCTTTTCAAGCCTTTTTTGAACACACCGTAGGCCACAAACCAGAAAATGACCGCAATTGCGCACTCGATACCGATGACCGCAATGTGATTTCCGCTGCCTGCGCCCAGGAAATAGCTCGCAGGCAGATAGGCCACAAAGCCGAAGGGAATGATCCAGGTAATGACAAAGCGCAGCAGCTTGTGATAGATCTCCGTGGGATACTTGGCAAAATTGGACAGCTCATAGGCCAGCTGCAGGAAGGGCCCCGACCGCTTCGTCCAGAAGGCGATGGAGGCGAAAAGCAGCTTGATGGAGGTGTAGATCAGAGCGCCTGCAAAAACAGACACCACGAAAAGGGCAATATGCAGCGCATCCACAACCACCACGCCCTTTACCGCCGAGTAGACCACCAGAATGATGCCCACCAGCAATTCGCCCAAGGCATCGGGCTGCAGCTTCTCCGCTATGATCTGGAAAAACACATTCATGGGGCGGAGCATATAGCGATCAAAGTCGCCGTTGATCACCAGCCGCCAGGCCACCAGCCAGATATTGTCCGTGAACAGATGGTCAATGCCACGGGGGATCTGGGCAAAACCGTAGATGAAGATCAGCTGCCCCAGGGTCCAGCCCCGGAGGTCGGGGATCTGCTCAAATACCAGGTAGAGGAACAGCAGACCTGCCACTTGGGTGAAGAAGAAGCCGAAGAGCCCCATTAAAAAGTCCACCTTGGACTGCAGTACCATCTTGAAAAACTGGGAAATCAGCGCCCGATACAGGCGCAAATACCGTTTGATCGTCTTCATTGTCTCAACCTCCCAGTACCACCAGGCGCTTGGTGACCCGTCGCCAGATCAGGCTGCCAAGGCCGTAGAGCAGCAGCACCCAAATCAGCTGCCGCAGCAGCACCCAGGCCAGCTCCCCACCCTGATATTTCCCCAAATAGATCATGACAGGGGTGTAGATCATGGAGGAAAAAGGCAAAAAATCAAAGATCCGCTGCACCGCCGCCGGGAAGAAGGACAGGGGGATCAGCTGGCCGGTGAGGAAGCTGAGCAGCGCCTCCTTCACCATCAGAAGTCCGAAAATATAATTGGTAAAGAAGGCGATCATGCCCACGCAGAAGTCAAACAGCACAAAAATCAAAAAGCTCATGACACTGCTGAGCAGGTACAGCCCGATATTGGCCAGGGCCGTAAAGCCCAGCCCCAGGACGAAGTACTTGTAAACCTCCAGACCGATCCAGATGAACACCGAGGGCAGCACAAACTGGTAGGCCATGACACCGGTGGCTCTGGAGATCAGGCTCAGACGGTAGTCCATGGGCTTGATGAGCTGCATGGCCACGGTGCCCTTGACCACGTCCTCGCTGACCCAGTCGGAGATGGAGATATTGACAATGGAGCTTGTCACATAGACCATGAAGATGTACACCGTCATCTCGTTGCGGCTGAGACCGCCCAGAATCCCATGGGAGCTGCTGCCGTAAATGGCGCTCCAGAGGAAATAGGACACGAAGCTGCCGAAGGTGCTGATGAGAATAAAGAGATAAAAGGCGCCCTTATAGCTCATCTGCCGCTTGATCTCGTTGACGGCGAAGGGGAGATAGATCCGAAACCGCTTCATTTTACGCCCTCCCGTCGGAAAGGCCGTGGGTATAGATCTGCTTGACGATCTCCCCCAGCTCCGTCTCGACGATATGGACATCGCTGACCTCCGTCAGCTGCATAAGACCATGGAGGATCTGGGGCACATGGAGCTTGTTCTTATCAAAACGGATCTCCACCAGCTTGCGTTTGGGGTCATAGTCGGCGGTGCAATCCTCCGGCGACACCTCCAGAGTCTGCCACAGTTCCCCCGACAGGGGTCGGCTGACCTCCGCACGGATCATGCGGTGGCTGCCGTAGGTGTCACGAAGATGCTCCGCCGTGCCGTCGTAGATCTTGCGTCCCTCGTCAATGATGATAATGCGGCTGCACAGCTCCTCAATATCCCCGATGTCGTGGGTGGTGAGGATGACGGTGGTGTTGTGCTCCCGATTGATGCGGCGGATGGCCTTGCGGATATTGTCCTTGACCACGATGTCCAGACCGATGGTGGGCTCGTCCAGGTACAGTACCTTGGGGTTGTGCAGCAGCGCAGCGCCCAGATCCGCACGCATACGCTGGCCTAAGGAGAGAGTGCGCACGGGGCTGTCAAAGAACTCCTGCAGCTCCAGAACCTCGTTGATAAAGGCCATGCGGCTGTCGTAGTCCTCCCGGGAGACATCGTAGATCTCCTTGAGAATGGTGAAGGACTCGCTGAGGGGCAGATCCCACCACAGCTGGGTTCTCTGGCCGAAGACCACGCCGATGTTGGCGGCATTCTCCTTGCGGCGCCGGGAGGGATCGATGCCATTGACCAGGATCTCCCCCGAGGTGGGGCGGAGAATGCCAGTCATCATCTTGATGGTGGTGGATTTTCCTGCGCCGTTGCTGCCGATATAGCCCACGATCTCGCCGTCGTCAATGGTAAAGGAGATGTCGTCCACCGCCACTTTTCGAACCTTTTCCCGACGAAACAGGCCCTTTATGGCGCCCTTCAGACCGGGGTACTTCTTGGGTGTGACAAATTCCTTGCGGATGTGCTTTACTTCAATCATAGGTAACACCTCTTTTCCCCATCTACAATATACCACCGATTTCCCCTTGTCAACAAAAAACTTTTTCTCTCAAACAGCGGTTGTTTCCGATTCAACATTTATTTGTGAAACTCACTCTGGCGCTTTCTCCCGGCTCGTGCTATAATAGAGAAAAAATAACAGGAGGCTTTTGCCGTGAACATTGAAACCCGGCGCCTGATCATCACCGAATTTCAGCCGGAAATGGCCGAGGCGGTACATCTGAACTCCCTGGACGAGGACACCCGCCGCTTTGTGCCCGACGAGGTCTTTGAGACCGTGGAGGTGGCCGCCGATACCATTGACTTCCTTATGGGCTGCTACCGTTCCGGGGAAGGCCCTCTGGTCTACCCCGTACTGCTGAAGGACGGGACCTATATCGGCTACGTGCAGGCCGTTCCTCTGGAGGACGGCAATTGGGAGATCGGCTACCACATCGGCAGGAACTACACCAAAAAGGGCTATGCCACGGAAGCTGTCCGTGCCTTCCTGCCGGTGATTCTGCCCAGGCTGGGCATCCGGAACATTCTTGGCATCTGCCGCAGCGCCAATGCAGGCTCCGTAAAGGTGCTGGAGCGCAGCGGCTTCGTGAAGGAATTTGAGGGCATGGGCTCTTATCAGGGCGAGGAGCAGCCCATTTGCAAGTACCGCTACAGCCTATGAAGTATACGGATCTGATTTTTGACCTTTACGGCACGCTGGTGGATATCCACACCGAGGAAAATGATCCGGTTTGGGAGAAAACTGCCCTCTATTTCGGCTTTTACGGCGCTGCCTACAGCGGTAAGGAGCTGAGAGCGGCCTTTTCCGAAGCCATGGCCGCCCGTGAGGCCGGGGCAGGCCAGAGCTATGAGTGCTTCCCGGACATTCCCTTTGAGCAGGTGATGGCGGAGCTGTTCTGCCAAAAGGGCATCACGGAAAATGCCGCTGAACTGGGCATCAACGCCGCACAGCTTTTCCGCATTGCATCCATAGAATACATCCGCCTGTATCCCCATGTCTTAGAAGCGCTGGGGGCGCTGCGGGAAAAGGGCTACCGCCTGTGGCTGCTGAGCAATGCACAGCGGATCTTCACCGCCTATGAGCTGCGCCACCTGGGGCTGGGTGCGCAGCTGGACGGGATCTATATCTCCTCGGACTACGGCTGCCGCAAGCCGGATGTGCGCTTCTTCCGTGCCCTGCTGGAGGAGCAGCAGCTGGATCCCAAAAACTGCCTGATGATCGGCAACGACCTGCACACCGACATCGCCGGTGCCAAAGCCGCCGGTCTGGACACCTTATATATGCACACCAATCTGACTCCCCCCGATCAGCGGGAGGCCGATCCCGGGCTGCATCCTAAAAATGCACCGGAGGGCTCTCACCATTTTGAGTACGAGGGCTATGATTGGGAAGAACTGGCTTCCCTTCTCATGAACTGATGCATTTACTGAAAATACTTACATTTTAGCACTCTCATGTCGAGAGTGCTAAAAATTCATAAATTCGTAACACATTCTGCCCCTCCACAGGCTATAATATGGCTGTAAACGAAATCGGCAGCACGGGCACTGACCTCTGGCTACTTTGAAACCGGTCAGTCACAAGATATGGAGGTATGAATTATGTATGCACTGAGAAGAACCGTCAATTATCCCGACCCCGTCCGTGAGATGGAACGTGTTTTCTTCGGCCGTCCCCTGGGTGGCATCTTCACCGAAAACGGCCTGATGGATTATCCCACAGACATCAGCGACAAGGGCGATCATTATCTGCTGCGCACGGATCTGCCCGGCTTTTGCAAGGAGGAGATCCGCCTGGAGCTGCAGGAGGAGCTTCTGACCATCTACGCTGAGCACAGCGCCGAGGCGGAGGAAAAGGAAGAGCGCTATCTCCGCAGAGAGCGCCGCTATAGCAACTATGCCAAGAGCTACCGTCTGAAGGACATCGACACCGAAAAAATCAGCGCCAAATTCGAAAATGGCGTTCTGACCCTGACCCTCCCCAAGCTGGAGGAGGTAACGCCCGTCACACGGCAGCTGGTCATTGAGTAAAAAAAGTGCCTGGTGCAGCTTGCACCAGGCACTTTTTTCCATTTACAGTTGATCCAGATTCTTGCCAAAGGGACTGAGACAGTTTTCCATGAACCAGTCCAGTTCCGGCAGGTGCATCTCTTCCAAAGCCTGACGGGTCTGCTTGGCAGCGGACTCAAACTCCAGGTTGCCGCCCTTCAGCTCCTCGATGCACTTGATGTGGGCAGAGAGCTTGTCGGCAGCCTTTACAATGGGGTGTACCGTCTCGTCGGACTCGTGGATCAGAGGCGCATAGCTGGGGCGCAGGGCTTCGGGCAGCATTTCCAGCAGCTTATCGCCGCTGACCTGCTCCACCTGCTTATAGGCCGCCTTGATCTGTGGATTGTAATATTTAATGGGCGTGGGAAGATCGCCGGTGAGGATCTCGGAGGCATCGTGGAACAGGGCTGCAGTGGCGCAGCGCTCTGGGTCCGCAGGCAGACCCAGAATGTCCCGACGGATCAGCGCCAGGGCGTGGGCCAGCACGGCCACCATGTGGCTGTGCTCCTGGATATTCTCAGAAAATGTGTTGCGCATAAGCCCCCATCGGGTAATATAGCGCATACGGGATAACAGGGCATAAAAACGATATTCTTCCATGCTTACCTCCGGGCAGGGGTTTTGGCGGTTTTGCGGAACAGTTGGGAGAGCTTGGGAAGCTCCTCGCCACGGATCACGGCGACGACCTCTTTATAGAAGGCATAAAATTCTTTGACGGTCTCCGGCTTGTGCCGTGCATCACTGAGCCAGGGACAGGCCTCGATCCGGCGGCTGTCAAAGCCCTTGCAGAAGGCACGTCCCACGCCGAGGCTCTCGGCAAAGGGCAGCATACGGTAAAAATACTGGCCGTCCACCGTCATCAAGCGGGCATTTTCCTCCTTGTCCCCCTTGCGGAGGCGGCGGCGCAGACCCAGCAGCTGAGACACCTGCACCTCGCCCTCCAGCGAACGTCGGCCGCCGAAGAGCAGACTCAAAGCGCAGAGGAACTGCAGCAGCAGATTCAGGAACATAGTACCGCCGCAACCGGCACTGCGGCCAAAGAACAGCAGCAGCACAGACAGCGCCAGACCCATCAGCAGGTAGAACACCCGGCGGTGGTGGAGCAGGAAGCCGAAGCAATGCTGCACAGCGGCGCACAAAAGCGTACTCAGTATGGTAAGCAAGGGCAAAAAGACCCAGCGCCAGCCGCCGGCCGGAAGCCAGAGGTCAAAGGTCATGAGGCAGACGAAAAAGGCGGCCAGGAGGCAGAGCCCACGGAGGATCAGAGGACTTCCGGCCTTTTTGTCAAAGAGGCGGCGCACCCAGCTGCTGCGAATTGAGGCAGCGGCCGGCTTACAGGCCGTCCGGAAATGGAGGGACTGAAGATCGCAGGTGCTTCTTCCACGGAACACTGAGCGGAACAGCTTCTGCTCCGAAGCCTTGCGCTCGTTGCCCATCTCCATCTGCTTGCGCAGAATGATGCGGCCACGCTCGTTACGGAAGATGCCTACATAGCCCAAATTTCCCCAATGGGTCAAAATGGCGGCAATATCCGGCTGCTTGCCGTAGAGGCGGCAGTCGCATTCACCGGCGGTGGCCTCCACATCGGCGGTCACCTGGAGCTTGGGCAGCAACAGTTTGCCCCAAATGCGGATCGCCCAGTAGACAATAGCCCCCAGGAACAGCAGGTAGAACGCCAGCTGGTTAAAGGAAGTAATTCCACCGGGGAGGTTTCGCAGCGCAAAGCTGTCTGCCGGAAAATCCAGGGTCATGGAAATGGTCTCCCGATCCTTCACAGGGGCAACGGAGGTAAGGGTCAGGGTCTGCTCCTGCACACCGATGGAGAAGAAATTATCCACAACGTCCCCATAATAGGCGCTCTCCAGCACGGGCTGCTGCTCCACAGTAGCCGGGAATTGCAATTGAAGATCGAAATGCGAAATGCTATAGTCAAAGCCTCGCTGCAGCAGATCCAGGCGGAAAGTCTGGGTCGATCCGTCCTCGTCCACCGCACAGGGCAGAGTGTATGTACATACAAAGGTCTGCGTTCCCACGAAGCCCGAAGCGTTGGAGTATACGGCGCAACGGACACCATCGTAGCTGCGGACTTTGTACTGGCCGCCGGTGGCGGTCACATCGCCGGCATCCGCATGCAGCGGCATGACAAAGGAGGTGGGAGTGCCCACAAAGCTGACCTGTGCCGTAAGGGTGACGGAGCAGGTACCGTCCTCAGCCACCAGAACCTGAGCGGCGAGGCTGTCAACGGTGCTGCCATCCGCAGCCCGGGCAGGCAACGCAAGGAGTAAGGTGCAGATCATAATAAGAACTATGGTAAATAAGCGGCGCACAAAGTCACCTCCTGTAAAATTCTTTTCATCAGCATAGCACAAAAAGTCAAAAAATGCAACACAAAGAAGCATGGAAGCTTCTGGGGTATATTGTAGCTGAAGGCTGAGGGATGAGTAGCAAAGCAGCAGTGAATGGTGAAGGTGTGCCTCCGGCACGGAATTTGAATATTTAGCCTGTCAAACAGAAATTTGTCGAACAGTTTGCCGTATTTACAATCGACACCGTAGGGGCAGGATACATCCTGCCCGCAGCACTACCTCAAATAGTGCCATTCATCGATACTACGGTACAAACTTACTACTTTGCTCCACTGCGTGGGGCGTCACTTTCTTGCTTCGCCAAGAAAGTAACCAAAGAAGGCGACTTGGGGGAGGCGCTCAGATTGTGCTGTGGTAACACTTCTACATTTCGGTACTACCCCCGACAGCCCAAATTCGCCCTCCCCCAAGACCCCCTCCCCCGCTGCGCGAAACTGTTACATGATACAAACCGTTTTCTCAACAGTTCGTTAAACATCTATTTGACTTTATTTCAAATCCCATGGTTGGAGCCGATGCCTCCACCATTCACCATTCACATATTTCTTCCATTCATCACTCCCCTGCTCGCTTTTTTTGCTGCACAAGACACAACCACCCGAAAAAGAGCTTTTTGAACTCTTTTTCGGGT
>JAFUPG010000067.1 GCA_017481325.1 Oscillospiraceae bacterium | reverse complement strand
CACCGGCAGAGATGGTCCACTGGTCGTTCTTCTCGCCCAGAGGCATGGAGGAATAGCTGTCAGCCATGCCCAGGTTCTTGCCGTCGAAGGAGAAGGTGTAGTTGTCGCCGTTCTTGCCAACGGTCCATACCAGCTCGGCAGCGGGGTTGGTGAGAACGCCGTCCACGGGTTCTACAGCAACTGCTGCGTTATAGAAGCCGTTGTAGGTGGAGGACAGAGCCATGTTCTTGGCTGCGCAGACGATGACGACCTGGTCACCGGCCTTCAGCTCGTTGGTCAGAACATAGTCGTCGCCGGTTGCGGGGGGATTGGGATTGTCGGGAGTGTCAGGAGTGTCGGGCTCATCGGGGGTCTCACCGCCGGTGCCGCCCTTGACATAGAAGCTCAGCTCAAAGAGCTCGGCTACGGAGTTATTGTAGTAGCCGCTCCAGTTGCCGTTGGTCTCGTAGTACTCAATGTAAACCTGACGGCCAACGTTGAATACGAACCAGGTGTTTGCAGTGCCACCGGCAGAGATGGTCCACTGGTCGTTCTTCTCGCCCAGAGGCATGGAGGAATAGCTGTCAGCCATGCCCAGGTTCTTGCCGTCGAAGGAGAAGGTGTAGTTGTCGCCGTTCTTGCCAACAGTCCAAACGATATCGGCAGCGGGGTTGGTGATGACACCATTCACAGGTTCTACAGCAACAGCTGCATTGTAGAAGCCGTTGTAGGTGGAGGACAGAGCCATATTCTTGGCTGCGCAGACGATGATGACCTCATCGCCGGCCTTCAGCTCGTTGGTCAGAACATAGCTGTCGCCCGTTGCGGGAGGATTGGGATCATCGGGAGTATCGGGATCATCGGGCTCGTCGGGAGTGTCGCTGCCGCCATCGCTGACCAGGGTGATACGGCCTTCACCGGTGACCTCAGCATAGATGCTGTCGGACTGGATGGTGGGCAGGTTGTTGTGCTCTGCATCGGGAGCGAAGGACTTGACGTAGTTGGCCAGAACCTGATAGTCTTCCATGACGTAATCCAGGACGTTCACAGCGCCGTCGAACATGGCGAAGCCGTCGCCCAGGTCACGGAGGGTGTAGTTGTAGCCGGCCAGGTTGTACTTGGCATCCAGATCCAGGGGCTCGCCGCCGACCATGACGTTCTTGACACGGTACTCGCCGGTGGGGCCGCCGACCCAAACACCCTTCTCGTCCTGCTGGACGGTGGAGGCGATGTCGGTATGGATCTCATAGGTAACGCCGGAAACATGGAGGAAGCCGCCGATTTCTTCATCGGGAGTTCCACGGGCGCCCCATTCCAGAGCATCCAGCAGCTGCTGACCGGTGATGGTCTGCAGGCAGGCAACGTTGCCGAAGGTGTGGATGTTCTTGCAGGTCAGGTAGGAGATTTCGCCGGTGATGGCCTTGTTACGGACGCCGCCGCCGTTCATGATGGCTACGTCAACATCCAAGCCCATGTTGTCGAACAGGTAGTACAGAGCATCGGCAGCGAAGTCGCCGGTGTTGGTCTCCTGCTTACGGACGATACGGTTGCCATCCACATAGTTGTCGAAGGTGACCTCGGCATAGCCGATGACCTCGCCCAGCTTGGTCTCGATCTCAGCGATCCAGTCATCCTGAATGGCTGCAACGGTGGAATCGGAGCCGGTGTAGTCGGTGATGAGCTCGGTAGAGATGCCGTCCTCGGTGATGGTCATCTTGCCGATGGCATTGAAGTACTCGCCGGTCTGAGTCAGCAGCACGGGGTTGCCGGCCTTGTCGGTGACTTCCTTGCCCTCCACGGTGGAGTGGGAGTGGCCGTCGATGAAGGCATCCAGGCCAACGGTGTTGGCAATGACTTCCTCGGAGGTCCAGGGCTGGGAAGCGGGATCGTCACCGCAGTGGCCCAGAGCGATGATGTAGTCAGCGCCCTCTTCCTTGGCAGCGTTGATGGCAGCCTGAACATAGGCATACATAGCGGTACCGGTCTCGCCGCCGCCGATGCCGTAGATGTAGTTGCCGTTCTCATCCTGGAAGTATGCGGGAGTGGACTTGGTGAAAGACTCGGGGGTGGTGATACCGACCAGAGCGATCTTCACACCGGAGATCTCGAACATTCTGTAAGCATCCAGAACGGGATCGCCGGCAACGCCGTCCTTCTCATGGTAGAAGTTGGCGGAAACGTAGGGGAACTCGGCCATGCCAACCAGCTCCAGAGCACGCTCCATGCCGTAGTCAAACTCATGGTTACCCAGAGTGGCCAGGTCATAGTCAGCAGCGTTCATGAGCTCAATGATGGTCTCGCCCTTATCCATGGAGCCGTAAGCGGTACCCTGGATATGGTCGCCGGCATCGACGAGGAGGACGCCGTCAGCGATCTTCTTGGTCTGAGCCTTCAGATCGGCAATGGTGTCGTAGGACAGAGCGCCGTCAATATAGGTATGGACGTCGTTGGTGTAGTAGATGACGATGTCGCCTTCGGCAGCCAGAGCTTCGCCGCAGACGTAGCAGGTGCCGTCATAATAGGTATGGCCCATGGCGTGGATCTCTTCGGTCATGGTCTCGTCGCAGCGGACGCAGGTGTAGACCTTCTCGCCGGGCTCAGTGCAGGTGGGCTCTACGGTGATAACACCCTCGTCCCAGCTGTGGCCGGCTTCGCAGCCCTGGGTCACATCGGCAAAGACAGCGATGATCTTGGCAAACTCGGCACGGGTAGCATAGCCCTGGGGATTCAGGGTAATGCTGTCGTCATAGTTGACAGAGCCGGAGATGATCTTCTTGGAGATGGCCCAGTTGAAGGCTTCCTTGGCATAGTCGGAGATCTTGGAAGCGTCGGGGACGTTCTTGAGATAGTCCTTCTCCACTACGGGGCTGTCGTTGTAGCGCCAGATCATGGTAACCAGCTGCTCACGGGTCACCAGGCCTTCGGGATCAAACTTGTCCTCGGAGATGCCGTTGACAACGCCGTTCTGCTGTGCCCAGGCAATACCGTTCTTGTACCAGTCAGCGGTCAGGTCGGTAAAGGTAGAGGGCTTGATGGAGGGGATCACAGGATCCGCCAGGCGGTACAGTACCACGGCTGCCATGGCACGGGTGAGGGTGCCCTGGGGCTCAAAGGTATCTTCTGTCATACCGTTCATGAGCTGGGGCTCATGGTTGTAGACAAAGTCGACATAGGGTGCAAACCAGTCGTTCTCCTTGACATCAGTGAAGGGGAGCTCGTCTGCTGCCAACACTGCGGGAAGGATACCGACGATCATTGCAACTGCCAGAAGCAGCGCCATGATCTTTTTGAATGCGTGTTTCATTGTTCGTCCTCCTTAAAATTCCAATAATAAGGGCTCGTTGCCCATTTTGGTGCTTCTATTTTAACAACTTTTTTTGCAATTGGCAAGATTGCCCCTATATTTCTCCGTTTTCACGGACAGGAAAATTAAAATTGCCAAAAATCCCATTTTTGCACCTGTAATACCCATATTTTCCATGGAAATATTTCATTTTCCCAAATATAATTATGCACAGCGGCATTTTGTTGCCGCAAAAGAAAAACACCGTCTTTCGACGGTGTTTAAAATTTAATCCTTGGCACAGGCTGCCTTCGCCTTGCCCTCGAAGCGATCGCTGAACACGATGTAGCGCTGGCCGAAATAATTGATCAGCGCATAGGACAGGGCGCCGATGCCCATTTCGCAGTTGGCCTGCCTCTTGTCAGCACCGCCGAAGCGGAATACCCAGGAAGCAAAGTCCCATTTCAGCAGAAGCTTTGCCGCCGCCGGTGCGATAACATAATAGGACAGCAGATAACAGACCAACACCTCTGCGGCAAATAAAACGACTCGCTTTAAGGTGGTGGGATGCCCCTTGAAAAGGATGAAGCGGCAGGCCAGGAACCAGATCAGACTGCCCATGCCGTAGTTGACAATGGGGGCAATGTGCTCACTGACACCGCAGAGATTAAACAACAAGAACATGATCGATGTGCAAATGAGAAAATTTGCTACGCCGACGATCACGTAGAGAAGCAGGGTACGATCTACAAATTTCCTTACGGTACGCAACGCTCCACCTCCTTTTTGACACATTTTGCACCATAATAGCAGAAGATGCGCCAAAAGGCAAGCTTTTTTTGCGAAAATGGGAATTTTTTATGCTTTTGCCGAGAGTTTGAAGACCTCGTCACTTCTTCCGATGAGGATCACATGGTCTCCCGTGCGGAAGCGATACTCGCCGGAAGGATTGGCATTGAGCTCATTCCCGTTCTTCACGGCAATGATATTGACCTTGTATTTCCGGCGGATCTCCAGCTCAATGAGGCTGCGGTCTACCCAGCCGGGAAGCACGGGGATCTCGTAGATGGAGTAGTCCCCCGTCAGGGGAATATAGTCGAAAATATTCCGGGCATTGTGGCGCACTGCCAGCTTTTCTGCAATCTCCTCCTCAGGGTTGACGATCTCGTCGGCACCGATGGTGCGCAGTAGCTCCGCCTGGATCGCCTGATTGGTTTTCGCCACGATCTTGCGGGCACCGTGCTTCTTCAGCAGGCTGGTGATGATCAGAGAGGCCTGGAAATTCTCACCGATGGTCACAAAGCAAATATCGAAATTATCCACGCCCAGTGAGCGCACCACTGCCTCGTTGGTGCAGTCGCAGATCCCGGAATTGGTAAAGCTGTCAGACAGAGCGTTGATGATCTCCGGGGATTTATCCACCACCATCACGTCGTTGCCCAACTGCAGCATTTTTCTCGCCAGGTGGCGGCCCATCCGTCCCATGCCGATGATTAAAATGGATTTCATAATTTTTCCTCCTATTTATTAAATAAGGTATCAGCCGATCAGGAGCTTGCCACTGGGGCGATCCACCGGCGGTTCGGTTTTCTTTTCACCAAAGAGTAAAACGAAGCTCAGTCCGCCGATTCGGCCGGCATACATCAGCAGGATCAGAAGCAGCTTGCCCGCCACGGACAAGGTGGGGGTGAGCCCCAGGCTCAGGCCAACGGTGGCCACAGCGGAGCAGACCTCCAGGGAAGCAACCTTGCCGCTGACCCCCTCTGTGGCGCACAGGAGCATGATGGACAGGAAGGTCAGGCTCAGGTAGATCACCACAATAGAGCAGGCCTGACGGATGGTATCCCGGTCGATGGAGTAGCGGAAGGCATTGACCCGGTATTTTCCCCGGGCAGAGGCCAGGGTGCTCAGGAACAGCACCGCCACGGTGGTGGTTTTGATGCCGCCGGCAGTGGAGCCAGGAGAGCCGCCGATGAGCATGAGAATATTGGTCAGAAGGGTTCCGGACTCGCTGAGACTGTTTAAATCGACGGTGTTGAAGCCTGCGGTTCGGGGCGTGACCGCCTGGAAAAAGGAGGCCAGCAGCTTCTCTCCAAAGGACATATCTGCCATGGAGGCATTCCATTCAAGGATTAGGAACAGGACAGCGCCGCCCAAAAGCAGGATCAGATTGGTGACAATGACCAGCTTGGTGTGGAGCTGGTATTTGCTCCAGTGCAAGCCGTTCTGTGCCAGATCCCGCCAGACCAGGAAGCCCAGGCCGCCGATGATAATCAGACCGCAGAGGGTCAGGCTCACCAAGGGATCTGCCACATAGTCCATCATGGAGGAGAAGGGCTGCTTTGCTCCCATAAGGTCAAAGCCGGCGTTACAGAAGGCGGAGATACCGTGGAAGACAGAATACCAGATCCCCTTCCCCCAGCCAAACTCCGGGATAAAGCGGAAGGACAGCAGCAAAGCGCCCACGCCCTCGATAACAAAGCTGAAGGGGATGATCCGACGGATCAGGGAGCCCACACCTGCCAGGGACATATTGCCTGCGGACTGCATAAGGACTTTGCGGCTGTAGAGCCCCAGGTGCTTACCCAGAGCGTAGGAGAAGAGGGTGATAACGGTCATCAGACCCAGGCCGCCCAGCTGGATCAGCAGCAGGATCACGCCCTGGCCGAAGCCGGTCCAAGTGGTAAAGGTGTCCCGTACCACCAGCCCCGTGACACAGGTGGCACTGGTGGCGGTAAAGAGGGCATCCAAAAAGCCCACAGACTCCCCCTTGGAGGCAAAGGGCAGACACAGAAGTCCTGCTCCCAACAGGATCACCAACAGGAAGCCCAGGGCGATAAATCGGGGCGGACTCAGACGAAATTTTGTTTTAGCCACAAGATCGGCTCCTTTATAAGAATATGTAGCCGCAGAGGATGCCCACCGCAGCGGAAATGCCGATAATAATGATGGGGCTGAGCTTCTTCAGCGCCAGCACGGTCATAACAGCGAAGATCACCGCAGAGCAGATAAACTCCGGCCGCAGCATATTGCCCCAGGACACATCCACATTATGGAAGAAAACCGTGGTCAGCATGCCGAAGAGGGCGGCTGCCATAAGGCCAACCACCGCAGAGCGCAGACCGTACATCACGCCGGAGACTGCTTTGCTGTTCTTAAACTTCAGATAGAACTTGGCGACGATCAGAATCACAATAAAGGAGGGCAGCACCACTCCAAAGGTAGCACAGAGAGCGCCCAGCACGCCGCCGGTCTCCGCACCTACATAGGTAGCGATGTTGATGGCGAAGGGGCCGGGGGTGGACTCACTGATGGCCACGAAATCCACCAGCTCCTCCATGGTCAGCCAGTTATGCTCGATCACCTTCTGCTGGATCATGGGCAGCATGGCATAGCCGCCGCCGAAGGTAAAGAGGCCAATGGTAAAGAAGGTATAGAAAAGCTCTAAGTAGATCATTTCATGGCACCCCGCTTTCTCTGAATCAGGCAGAAGACAAAGCCTGCCAGGCCGCACAGGGCGATGAGAGCGATGGCACTCCAATCCAGAATGGCGCTCCAGAGGAAGGCGCAGATCATAACTACCCAGGAGAAGGCATTGTGCTCCGCCCGTTTCCAGAAGGAGATGACCGCCTTGACGATCAGCGCCAGCACACCGGCACGGATGCCGAAGAAGGCATACTTCACCACCCGGTAGTCCATGATCCTGGGCAGGAAAAAGGCGATCAGAGAGATCAGCACAAAAGAGGGCAGCACCACACCAAGGGTGGCAAAGGCCGAGCCCAGCACTCCGCAGGTGCGGAAGCCCACAAAGGTGGCAGAGTTGATGGCAATGGGGCCGGGGGTGGACTCCGCAATGGCCACAATATCGGAGATCTCCTCTTTGGTGATCAGTTTTCGTTTTTCCGTCAGCTCGTATTCGATGATCGGAATCATGGCATAGCCGCCGCCGAAGGTAAAAGCACCGATCTTTAAAAAAATCAGCAGCAGCTTCAGCGACTGTTTCAGCCGCTCGGCAAAGCTCATATGGTCATACCTCCCATCATAGTATCATCAGTATATCCGATTTTTGTGCAAAACGCAACCTCAGATTTGCCCCAGGATTTTTTCGCAAAAAATGTATGAAATTTTTTAAAAATTTGCAGAAAAACGGTTGAATTTTCCGCCGATTTGTCATAGAATATAGCTTGCGGATTTTTGGGGCATCGTCGGGACGGCGAATTTCGTCCCCAATCCCCAAGGAGGCGCTTTATGCTCCATGTTGTCCTGCACCAGCCGGAGATCCCCCAGAACACCGGCAACATCGCCCGTACCTGCGCCGCCACCGGCTGTTGTCTGCACCTGATCAAGCCCCTGGGCTTCGATATCTCCGCTTCCGCCGTGAAGCGGGCCGGTCTGGACTACTGGCATCTGGTGGATGTTCGGGTCTACGAGGATCTGGAGGACTTCTTCCAAAAGAACGAGGTTCGCCAGATGCGGCTGTTCTCCACCAAGGCACCCCGCTGCCATTCGGAAGCGGAGTACGGGGAGGATTGCTACCTCTTCTTCGGCAAGGAGACCAAGGGGCTGCCCGAGGATTTTCTCCGGGCACACTACGCCGACTGTGTCCGCATTCCCATGCGTGCGGAGGCCAGAAGCCTGAATTTGAGCAATTCCGTTGCCGTGGCCGTCTTTGAGGCTCTGCGGCAGCTGGATTACCCCCATCTGCAGGACTACGGCAAGCTGCGCGGCGAAACTTAAAACGTTTACGATACACCACTTATTATGTTGTGTTTTTGGAGGTACTTATGAACTACAACAAGAAATCCGTAGAATCCATCGACGTCAAGGGCAAGCGTGTGCTCTGCCGCTGCGACTTCAACGTGCCCACCAAGGGTGGCAAGATCACCAGCGACAAGCGCATCGTCGCTGCTCTGCCCACCATCGAATACCTGATGAAGCACGGCGCTAAGGTCATCCTCTGCTCCCACATGGGCAAGCCCAAGGGCGAGTGGAAGCCCGAGCTGAGCCTGAAGATCGTGGCTGACCGTCTCAGCGAGCTGCTGGGCAAGGAAGTCATTATGGCTGCCGACGTAGTCGGCGAAGATGCCAAGGCCAAGGCCGCTGCTCTGCAGGAAGGCGATGTCATGCTGCTGGAGAACGTCCGCTACATCAAGGGCGAAACCAAGAACGATCCCGAGCTGAGCAAGGAACTGGCCTCCATGGCTGATATTTTCGTCAACGACGCTTTCGGCACCGCTCACCGTGCCCACTCCTCCACTGCAGGTGTAGCTGACTATCTGCCCGCTGTCTGCGGTTAACTGGTGCAGAAGGAAGTCTCCATCATGGGTAATGCTCTGGCTGATCCCGCACGTCCCTTCGTTGCCATCCTGGGTGGCGCCAAGGTCTCCGACAAGCTGAACGTTATCAACAACCTGCTGGAAAAGGTCGACACCCTGATCATCGGCGGCGGCATGGCCTTCACCTTCCTGGCTGCCAAGGGTTACGACACCGGCAAGTCCCTGCTGGACACCGAGAAGCTGGACTACTGCCGTGAGATGCTGAAGAAGGCCGAGGAGAAGGGCGTTAAGCTGCTGCTGCCCGTTGACACCGTGGTCGCTTCCGCATTCCCCTCCCCCATCGATGCCGAGATCGAAGTCAAGACCGTGGACTCCGCTGCCATTCCCGCTGACATGATGGGTCTGGACATCGGCGAGAAGGCAAGAGCCGAATTCGCTGAGGCTGCCAAGACCGCCAAGACCGTGGTATGGAACGGCCCCATGGGTGTGTTCGAGAACCCCACTCTGGCGCAGGGTACCATCGCTGTAGCACAGGCTCTGGCCGATTCCGACGCTGTGACCATCGTCGGTGGCGGCGACAGCGCAGCCGCTTGCGAGCAGCTGGGCTTTGCCCGTGAGATCACCCACATTTCCACCGGCGGCGGTGCCTCCCTGGAGTTCCTGGAAGGTCTGGAGCTGCCCGGTATTGCCTGCCTGCAGGACGCTGAATAAGTATTTCCACACGATTCTTTGTAACCGTGCGTATAGAATAAAGGAGTAAGAAATGAACAGAAAGTATCGCAAGACCCTCATCGCCGGTAACTGGAAGATGAACAAGACTACCTCCGAAACCAAGGCTTTCATGACCGAACTCAGAGCCATGCTGCCCAAGGGCCGCTGGTGTGATATCGCCCTGTGCGTCCCTGCCGTATGCATCCCCGCCGCTGTCCGTGCCATGCGTGAAACCCGTGTTGGTATCGGCGCAGAAAACTGCAATGCCAATGCCTCCGGCGCTTACACCGGCGAGATTGCCTGCAACATGCTGGTAGATGCCGGCTGCAAGTACGTTATCATCGGCCACTCCGAGCGCCGTGCCATGGGCGAGACCGATGCCGACGTCAACGCCAAGACCCTGACCGCTCTGGAAAACGGCCTGATCCCCATCGTCTGCTGCGGCGAGAGCCTGGAGCAGCGTGAGTCCGGCATCACCGAGGAGTGGATCACCATGCAGATCAAGCTGGCTCTGGCCGGCATCTCCGAAGAGAAGATCCGCAAGGTCGTCATCGCCTACGAGCCCATCTGGGCCATCGGCACCGGCAAGACCGCTACCCCCGAGCAGGCTGAGGAAGTCTGCCAGCTGATCCGTACCGTGGTTCGTAAGCTCTTCGGCTCCAAGAACGCCCGTGCTACCACCATCCTCTACGGCGGCTCCATGAACGAGAAGAACGCCTACGAGCTGCTCTCTCAGCCCGACATCGACGGCGGCCTCATCGGCGGCGCATCCCTGGTTCCCGCCAAGTTCGTCAAGATCATCGAGGATGCCAATCAGCCCACTGCTTAAACAAACTGACCAATGCTAAAACACAGTGCTGTGAGACTCTAATCTCGCAGCACTGTGTTTTTATGTATTATTAGCCTTTTCAAGGCATATACTCATCAACCGCTTCCTTAAATCCAAATCCAGAAACGGTAAATCTGCAGGTGTAAACAGAGAATTCAACAATAAACTTCACGTCTTGTCCCGCCAGCAACGCTTTTTCAACTTTATCATGTACCTCTTCTGTAGTTCCGAAGGAAGGTAAATAAATGCTCGTACTGCCGCCAGGTATGAGTTGCGCCATGCATTCATATGACATATTCCCTATTTTGACTCTGATTCGTGCAAAATCACCAAAAACGGTAACCCACCTCGTTCCATCACGAAATCCAAGCGTAAACCATGAGTTTTCATGATATTCAAGGGATGCCATTTCAATTTCGTCGCAAACTACAACCGTTGCTACCATCATTTCACCTGTACTATCCCCAAACTCATCCTTCTTATCAATGGGATACCATGCAGAGACTTTTTCGGGTTCAGTTTCCTCCGCAGAGGGCAATGATTCCGAGCCCCCTTCATTATCAGAAGTGATCGCTTCTTCTGAACCATTTGTCACAGATTCCTCAGTCTCAGATTCTAACGCATTTTCGTTAGTACCACAGGCCGCAAGTGCAAGTAAAAACAGCACTACAAGCACAAATACCCATAATTTTTTCATTGCATTGCCTCCTATTAGTCAGTACCTGTTTGAGTGAACTCATCATGATCTCTTTCCGCATTGACGCAAACCGGACAAGCAGGATTGCCATTATCCAGGTATTCCACCAAGTCAGAATCAAAGAATTCTCCGCAAACTGGGCATATCATTTTTTCCATTCAATTATCCTCCTTGTATTATTGTATTCTATTTTCGATATCAGATTTAGAATACATACAAATTCTATCATAAAGAGTAAAATAATGCAAGGGGGTTGATGAAAATGGAAGTATTTATACCAAAAAAATCTGATAAAGAAGTAATCTCCATCCGAATTCCTTCAGAATTGTTGGATACTGTCGATAAAAGTGCTGCCAAATCCGATATCAGTCGAAACGAATTTATCAATCAATGCATTATTTTTGCTTTAAAACATTTACAGCAGGAACCAGAATAGGCATAACGTTAGCTGGTTATTATTTTGACTGTCTGGATTTCCGCCAAGTTCGTCAAGATCATCGAGGATGCCAATCAGCCCACTGCTTAATTGAACGCTTCAAAAAGCTGTCTCCTGAAAAGGAGGCAGCTTTTTTTCCCTTTTTCCACACTGCAGATACAGCAATCCCCGTGGAAAGGCTAAAAAGAACTTTTAAGTTGCATTAAGTCCGTCAAAAATCAGCATTTCCCCTTGTCCTACCGGAAGCACAGCATGCCAAAACCCCGGCTTGTTTCATTTTTGAAACACCGTTGTCAATTCTGTTTCCTTGTGGTACAATCAAAAATGAGGTGATAAACAATGTCGTTTTCCGAATTTGTCCGTGCCTGCGAAAACTCGACCACGGTACAGGTCGTCCAGGCGCTTTGTCTCAACTCTGAAGAAATAACAGCTACCTACGTCAAGTATCCCTACCGCATGGACACCCCCAAGCTCTTTTATTCCATGACCAAAACCGTGACCTCTCTGGCCATCGGCATTGCAGAGGATCAGGGTCTGCTGTCTGTGGAAGATCCCATTGTGAAGTACTTCCCCGATCTTCTGCCGGAGAATCCCCACCCCAATCTGGAGAAAATCACCATCCGCCATTTGCTGACCATGTCCTGCGGCATCGACACCGACACCTATCCCCAGATCTTCGTGCAGGACAACTGGCCCCGTGCCTTCCTGGCACAGGATTTCCCCAAGAAGCCGGGCACCCATTTCCTCTACTGCACCCACGGCTCCCATATGCTCTCTGCCATTATTACCCGTGTCAGCGGCCTGTCTTTGGAGGATTATGTAAACCACCATCTTTTCCATCCCATGGGCATCTATGAGGCGAAATGGGAGCATTCTCCCGAAGGCCTCACCGCCGGTGGCATGGGTCTGAGCCTGCGCCCCGATTCTCTGGTGAAAATCGCCAGACTCTTCCTGGGCAAGGGCGTTTTCGAGGGCAAGCGTCTGCTGTCCCAGCGCTATCTGGACATGGCCACGACCACCCAGGTCACGAAACAGGACTATGTGGATGATCCCAACTACGAGTACTTTGGCCATCGTTACGGCTTCCAGATCCATGTGGGTAAGGAGGACTATTTCCGTATGGAGGGCTCCTTCGGTCAGCTGTGTCTTGTGGCACCGGATCGGGATCTGGCAGTGCTGATTTTCTGCCAAAATGCCAATTTTGAGCATCTGCTGCAGCTGGTTTACACCCATCTTTTAAAGGGTGACGAGCTCAGCGGCGATCTTGCTTCCGGCGAGCCCTCTGCGCCTCAGTCACCGAAAACTCCGCTGCCCCTGGGCACCTATGCCATGGAGCAAAATGATCTGGGTTTGAAACAGCTCACGCTCCGCAAGGCAGAAGAGGATTACGAGGCCGTTCTGCGATTTGAAAGCTACGAGAACGTGATCCGCTTCTCTCCCGAGGGCGACCGGCGAGGCAAAATGATCTTCGTGAAGGATCTGGAGGATCATCTGCAGGAGTATATCTGCCAAAGCAGCTTTGACCCCCTGTATTTGAAGACCTTCCTTATCGAGACCCCTTACGTTGCAGAGTATACCTTCGTGCCCCAGGGCGAAGATCTGCGGCTGGATTTCAAGATCAACGTCAGCTTCACCCTCCACGATTGCAGCATCTACGGCAAGAAAATCCGCTGAGGGGTCTAGAAAAAACACCATGACCCCCAGACAGAGCTGCCTCCCGGCAGCTCTGTTCCGTTTGTCGCTGTTTTATTCCCATCGGCACAGCCGATACCTTCGCCATTCTCTTAACGCTTTCCTTCTCCTCTTTCGTCATTTACCCGAACATTGGCCGCTTGGTTTGGCCCGATTTCGGCAAGGCTGGCCCGATTTCGGCAAGGCTGCCTATTGCTTTTCCCCGCCTTTGGCGGTATAATATATGATGCAAAATTTCGGATAGAAAAGAGTTAATGGAAATGAGTTCCCTAAAAGAAAACAAAATGGGCGTGCAGCCCATTGGTCGGCTCCTGTTTAAGATGGCGCTGCCTATGGCGCTGTCCATGCTGGTGCAGGCCTTCTACAATGTAGTCGACAGCGCCTATGTTGCCCAGATCTCCGACACCAATCAGGATGCCCTCAATGCGGTGTCAATGGCCTTCCCCGTGCAGAATATTATGATCGGCGGCGCTACGGGTATCTCCGTGGGTGTCAATGCCCTTTTGTCCCGTGCCCTGGGTCAGCGTGACCAGAAAACCGTCAACACCAGCGCTACCAACGGTATGTTCCTGATCCTCATCGGCATGGTGCTCTGCGCCCTCTTTGGCGTGTTCGGCGGTGAGGCCTTTATGCGCTCCCAGACCCACAATCCCCATGTCATCACCTACGGCACCCAGTACATCCGCATCATCACCCTCTGCTCCCTGTTCATCTTCGGCGAACTGATCTTTGAGCGCCTGCTGCAGTCCACCGGCCGCACCGGCTATACCCTCATCACCCAGGGCACCGGCGCTGTGATCAACATCCTCTTAGACCCCCTCTTCATCTTCGGCTGGGGCCCCATCCCCCGTATGGAGGTGGCCGGCGCTGCGGTGGCTACGGTCATCGGCCAGTTTGTGGCCTTTGTGCTGGCGCTGATTCTGAATTTGAAGAAAAACCCCGAGGTACAGCTGTCCTTCAAGGGGTTCCGTCCCGACTGGAAGCTCTGCGGCAGAATCATGGGCATCGCTGTTCCCTCCATTATTATGGTGGCCATCGGCTCTGTGATGTACTACCTCTTTAACATCATCCTCATGCGCTACGAGGCCGTGCAGGTGGGTCTGGGCGAGGATGCCACCGCCGTGTTCGGCGCTTACTTCAAGCTCCAGAGCTTCGTGTTTATGCCGGTCTTCGGTATCAACAATGCCGCCCTGGCCATTGCCGCCTATAACTACGGTGCGCAGAAGCCCAAGCGCATTATGCAGACCATCCGCTGCGGCGCTGTGGGCGCCATGACCCTGATGCTCATCGGCATTACGATCTTCCAGCTCTTCCCGGAGCAGCTGCTGGGCTTCTTCAATGCCGACGACGGTATGAAGGAAGTAGGCATTCCCGCTCTGCGTACGTTGTGCCTGCCCTTTATCGCCGCCGGCCCCTGTATCATCTTCAGCGGTGTTTTCCAGGCCCTGGGCAAGAGTGTCTACAGCCTGATTGTGTCCATCGCCCGTCAGATCGTGATCCTGCTGCCGGCCGCCTTCCTGCTGTCCATGACCGGAGAGGTGGATGCGGTTTGGTTCGCCTTCCCCATTGCGGAGGTCATGTCCCTGCTGGTTTCTGTGGTGATGATTCTCACCCTTTACCGCAAAAAAATCAAGCCTTTGTACGCAATTTCCGAAAATCAGGCTTGAAATTCCCACAAATCGGTGCTATAATTTTTACACACTAAATTAAGGGAGAACCGCTCGTGAAGTATTTCGCCTTTGCTTTTGCATACTTTACCTATTACTTTTACGGTAATAGCGATTCGTGCTGCAAGTAAAGGCAAGGAACCAAGTTCTCTTACTTGACAATTGTTTTTCATCGGCTGCACGAGGTACACCCTTCGTGCAGCCGTATTTTCTTAGGAAAGAGGTCCTGTATGATGATCACAGTTTTGAAAAAAGGTACTACCCAGGCGCAAATGGAGCATCTGATCCACTGGCTGAAAAATCAGGGCTTGGATGTGCATATCTCCCACGGCGAGAACATGACCATTCTGGGTCTCATCGGCAATACCTCCAAGATCGATATGGAGCTGCTGGGCTCTTTGGATATTGTGGAGTCCGTGAAACGGGTCTCCGAGCCCTTTAAGCAGGTCAACCGCCAGTTCCAGCCCGAGGACACGGTCATTGAGGTGGGCGGTGTGAAGATCGGCGGCGGTCATTTCGCTGTTATGGCCGGCCCCTGCTCCGTGGAGACCGAGGAGCAGATCATTGAGGTGGCCACCAAGGTCAAGGCCGCCGGCGCCCAGATCCTCCGTGGCGGCGCTTTCAAGCCCCGTACCTCCCCCTATGATTTCCAGGGTCTGGGCGGTGAGGGTATCCGTCTTCTGCTTCAGGCTAAGAAGGCCACCGGTCTGCCCATTGTCACGGAGATCATGAATGCAAATTTCCTGGATTTATTTGCGGATGTGGATATTATTCAGGTGGGCGCTCGAAATATGCAGAATTTTGACCTGCTGAAGGAGCTGGGCAAGACGGACAAGCCCATTTTGCTGAAGCGTGGCCTTGCCAACACCCTGAAGGAGTTCCTTATGAGCGCCGAGTATATTATGTCCGAGGGCAACCAGAACATCATCCTCTGCGAGCGTGGCATCCGCACTTTCGACACCTACTCCCGTAACACCCTGGATCTCACCGCCGTGCCCGCCCTCCACGAGATGAGCCACCTGCCCGTCATCGTAGATCCCAGCCATGCCACGGGCAAGGTGCGCTTTGTGCCCCCCATGGCCATGGCCGCCGTGGCCTGCGGTGCCGACGGTGTCATGGTGGAGGTGCATAACGATCCCATGCACGCCCTTTGCGACGGTGCTCAGTCCCTGAAGCCGGAGCAGTTTGCCGACCTGATGGAGCGTCTGCGCATTGTGCGTCAGGCGGTAGAGCAATGATCGTCGGAATTCTGGGTCTGGGGCTCATCGGCGGCTCCCTGGCCAGAGCCTACCACGAGGCAGGCCACCGTGTTCTAGCCTATAACCGCAGCCGCTCCGTGACGGAGTTTGCCATGCTGGCCAATGCAGTGGACGAGGAACTGACAGAGGAAAACATCGACAGCTGCGACCTGCTGCTTTTAGCGCTGTACCCCCAGGCCTGTGTGGACTATCTTGAGAAAATGGGCGCTCTTATCTCCAAAAGTGCTGTGGTTATCGACTGCTGCGGCACCAAACGGGACATCTGCGCTGCCTGCTTCCCTCTAGCACGGCAGCACGGCTGGCTCTTCGTAGGCGGCCACCCCATGGCTGGCACCCATTTTTCCGGTTTTAAGTACAGCCGTGCCACCATGTTCAAGGGTGCGCCCATGGTGCTGGTGCCTCCGGTACTGGACGATATGGAGCTGATCGACCGGGTCTGCAAGCTTCTTGCACCTCTGCAGTTCGGCCGTTTCTCTGTCACCACGGCAGAAAAGCACGACGAGATGATCGCCTTCACCTCCCAGCTGGCTCACGTGGTGTCCAATGCCTATGTCAAAAGTCCCACCGCCCAAAACCAAAAGGGCTTCTCTGCCGGCAGCTACAAGGATCTGACCCGTGTGGCCTGGCTGAACGCTCCCATGTGGACGGAGCTGTTTTTAGACAATCGGGACTATTTACTGAACGAAATTGACTATATTATTCATGCTCTGAGCGAATATCGAGCGGCTTTGAGCGATAATGATGCAGAAGCCCTCTGCCGCCTTCTGGAAGAGGGCAAGAAACGGAAGGAGGAAGTGGGATGAACGTTGTACGAGTTCCCGCATCGAGTAGCTACGAGGTCAAACTCGGCAGCGGCCTGCTCCAAAGCCTGGGCGCCGAGGCCGCAAGGCTCACCAAGGGCAAGGCGCTGGTGGTCACCGACGAAAATGTAGCGCCTCTGTATCTTGCCGCTGCCTACCGCAGCCTGCATGACGCCGGACTTGGGGTCTGCACCATCTCCCTCCCTGCCGGGGAAGCCACCAAGAGTCCGGAATTCTATCTGAAGCTGCTGAACCTGTTGGCTGAAAAGCAGTTCACCCGTTCCGACCTGCTCATTGCCCTGGGCGGCGGTGTGATCGGCGACCTGACGGGCTTCGTTGCCGCCACCTATCTTCGGGGCGTGCCCCTGATCCAGGTGCCCACCACCCTTCTGTCCATGGTGGACTCCTCTGTGGGCGGTAAGACCGCCATTGACCTGCCTGCAGGCAAGAATTTGGTAGGCGCTTTCTGCCAGCCCAGCCTGGTACTCTGCGATATCGACAGCCTGAACAGCCTGCCCAAGGAGATTTTCTCCGACGGCTGCGCCGAGGTGATCAAGACCGCCATTCTCTTTGACGGAGAACTTTTCGCTCATTTGCAGGAGAAGGGTAAGAATTTTGATCGGGAATATGTGATCTCCGCCTGCGTCCGCCACAAGCGGGACGTGGTCTGCGCCGACGAGTTTGACCGTGGGGAACGGCAGAAGCTGAACCTGGGTCACACCATCGCCCACGGCATCGAGAAGGAGAGCGGCTACCTGATCTCCCACGGCAGAGCCGTGGCGGCAGGTACGGCCATGATGGCAAGAGCCTTCTGCAAGGACAGGGAGGCTATTGTAGCGCTGCTGCAGCAGTTTGACCTGCCCGTGACCACGGAATTCTCCGCTCCCACCCTGGCCAAAGCCGCTCTGGCGGACAAAAAGCGCAGCGGCGACACCGTGACCCTGGTCGTCCCCCACGCCATCGGAGACTGCCGCCTGGAAAAAGTCCCCGTCTCCGACCTGGAGACCATCATTCAGAGGGGATATTAAACAGCAAATCCTCTGAACATGGCGCTTACCGTATCTTGGGAACTAATAACTAAGAACTAAGAACGAATAACTGAGGTATGGGCTCCGCCCATGAAATTAAGAATCCGTGCCGGAGGCACACCTGTTATTAGCTATTAGATATTAGCTATTAGTTCCCAAACAGTCCGACATATTTCCCTTTGTGGGATATCTTCTAAAAGGGTATTACTATGGAAAAACAGCTTCTTCCCTGTTCCATTGGCGGCAGCATCGCTGCCATCGCTTCCAAATCTCAGGCCCACCGCCTGTTGATCTGCGCCGCTTTGGCGGAGGGTCAGACGGAGATCCGCTGCGCTGAGACCTCCCGTGATATTGAGGCCACAGCAGATTGTCTACGGGCTCTGGGTGCGAAAATTACCTACGAAAACGGAATTTACAACGTAATTCCCATAGAGAAAGTTGAGAAAAATTCCATTCTCAACTGCGGAGAAAGCGGCTCTACCCTCCGCTTTCTCCTGCCGGTGGCGGCAGCCTTGGGGGCAGATGCCACCTTTGTGCTGCACGGCAGGCTGCCCCAGCGCCCCCTCTCTCCCCTGTGGGAGGAGCTGGAGCGCCACGGCTGCAGCCTCAGCCGCCCCACGGAGAATACCCTCCGCTGCCAGGGACAGCTGAAGGGTGGCCCCTTCACCCTGTCCGGTAATGTGTCCTCCCAGTTTATCTCCGGCCTGCTCTTTGCCCTGCCCCTTCTGAACGAAGACTCGGAGATCTGCCTGACCACGGAATTGGAGTCCGCCTCCTATGTGGACATGACTCTGGGAGCGCTGAAGCGCTTCGGCATCTGCCCCGAGTCTTGGACGATCCACCCCAAAAAGGGAAAAAGCAGCGGCTGCTATACGGTGGAAGGGGATTGGTCCAATGCCGCCTTCTGGCTCTGCGCCGGTGCCATCTCCCGTCCCGTCACCCTCCGTGGCTTAGACCCCCATTCGCCCCAGGGAGACCGGAAGGTTGTGGAGGTTCTCAAGGCTTTCGGCGCAAAAATTCAATGGGAGAACAATGCTGTCACCGTCTGTCCACGGCCTTTGACGGGCATGGAGATCGACGTAAAGGACATCCCCGACTTGGTGCCGCCCCTGGCGCTGGTAGCCGCTTTTGCCAAAGGGCAGACCCGAATTTACAACGCCCAGCGGCTGCGGATCAAGGAATCCGACCGTCTGGCCACTGTGGCGCAGACCCTGAATGCCTTGGGCGGTCAGGCAGAGATCACTGAAGACGGTCTTCTGATCTCCGGAACAGGTCTTACCGGCGGCTGTGCTGACAGCCATAACGACCACCGCATCGCCATGCTCTGCGCCATTGCCTCTTCCCGCTGCCCTGTGCAGCTCACGGGCGCAGAGGCCGTGAACAAATCCTACCCCCGTTTCTGGGAGGATCTTGAGAAAATGCAAAAGGAGGATCAGCCATGAGCAGCAACTTCGGAACGGCCCTGAAATTGCAGATCTTCGGCCAGAGCCATGCCCCAGCCATCGGCATGACCCTGGACGGCTTCCCCGTGGGCTTCGCCCCGGATATGGAGGCGCTGCAGGCCTTCTTAAACCGCCGTGCCCCCGGCCAGGGTGCCTACGCCACCGCCCGGAAAGAGGCGGATGCACCGGAATTTGTCAGCGGTCTGGTGGAAGGTCACACCTGCGGTGCACCCCTCTGCGCCATCATCCGCAACAGCGACACCCGTTCCAAGGACTACGGCAATATCACCCAAAGTCCCCGTCCCTCCCATGCCGACTTTACTGCCCGTGTGAAATACGGCGGTCAGGAGGATGTACGGGGCGGCGGTCACTTCTCCGGGCGACTCACCGCTCCCCTGTGCATCGCCGGTGGTCTGTGCCTGCAGTTTTTGGAGCAGCAAAATATTGAAATTTTTTCCCACATCGCCCAAATTGACCGGGTGCGGGATGAACTTTTTGACCCCCGCAACCCGAAAAAGCCTCAGGGTATGACTCTGGATGCAGCTGCATGGGCGCAGATGCAGCAGGAGATCGCCGCCGCCAAGGCGGAGGGCGACAGCCTGGGCGGCATCATCGAGTGCGCCGTTACAGGCTTACCTGCCGGCTGCGGCGAGCCCATGTTCGGCGGTCTGGAGAACCGTCTTGCCCAGATCCTCTTCGGAATTCCGGCGGTAAAGGGGCTGGAGTTCGGCAGCGGCTTCGCCTGCGCTCAAATGCGGGGAAGTCAGCACAACGACCCCTATTATTATGACGAAAACGGCGCAGTGCGCACCGAGACCAACCACGCAGGCGGCATCGCAGGAGGCATCTCTACGGGCATGCCCGTGGTGTTCCGTGTGGCAATCAAGCCCACCCCCAGCATCGCAAAGCCCCAGAAAACCATCGCCTACGAGGGCAGCAACACAGAATTGCAAATTCAGGGTCGCCATGACCCCTGCATCCTGCCCAGAGCCCTGCCCTGCGTGGAGGCAGCCGCTGCAATTGCTATTTTAGACGCTATTTTGGAGGGAAAGCAATGGAACTGAAGGACTTTAGAAATCAAATCGACCGCATCGACGACGAGATCGTCCGCCTCTTCCAGGAGCGCATGGACGTGGCCGCACAGATCGCCAAATTCAAGCAGGACAACGGCCTGCCCATTTTGCAGAGCGCCCGGGAACGGGAAAAGCTGGCCGATGTCAGCTCCAAGGCCAAGGAGGATATGCAGTCCTACCTGCGGGTGCTGTACTCCCTCCTTTTTGAGCTGAGCCGCACCTACCAGGAGAAGCAGCACGGCAAGGAGTCCGAACTCTACAAGGCCATCAGCCACGCCATTGATAACACCCCCCGACTCTTCCCCAAGTCTGCCAGCGTGGCCTGCCAGGGCGTGGAGGGCGCTTACTCCCAGATCGCCTGCGAGAAGCTCTTTGTCAATCCCTCCATCCAGTATTTCCGCAATTTTGAGGGTGTTTTTGCCGCCATTGAGGCCGGCTTCTGCCGCTACGGCATCCTGCCCATTGAGAATTCCACCGCAGGCTCCGTCAACAAGGTCTACGATCTGATGATCAGCCACAATTTCCATATCGTCCGCTCTGCCCGTCTGAAGGTGGATCACAGCCTGCTGGCCAAGCGTGGCACTGATCTCAGTCAGATCAAGGAAGTATTCTCCCACGAGCAAGCCATCTCCCAGTGCGCCGGTTTCCTGAAGAGCCTGGGCAATGTGAAGATCACCTGCTGCGACAACACCGCCCTGGCCGCCCAGACCGTGGCACTGTCGGAGCGGAACGATGTGGCCGCCCTATCCTCCCGTGTCTGCGCCGAGCTTTACGGTCTGGCCACCCTGAGATCCGCCGTCCAGGACGAGGGCAACAACCACACCCGTTTCCTCTGCATCACCAAGGACACGGAAATCTACCCCGGTGCGGACAAGACCAGCATCATGCTGGTGCTGCCCCACAAGCCCGGTGCCCTGTATAAAGTGTTGGCACGGCTCTTTGCCCTGGGCATCAACCTGATCAAGCTGGAGAGCCGCCCCATCCCCAACCGTGATTTCGAGTTCATGTTCTATTTGGATCTGGAGACCTCGGTCTACTCCGAAGAATTTGTGCAGCTCATGTGTGAGATCGGCGGCATCTGCGAGGAGTTTAAGTACCTGGGCAGCTACACGGAGGTCGTGTAATGATCTGCGGTCTCTTGGGTGAGAAGCTGGGGCACAGCTATTCTCCCCGAATTCACAGAGAACTGGGCGCCTACACCTACGGGCTTTTTGAAGTGGCGCCGGAAAAGCTGGAAGACTACCTGCGCCACGGGGACTTCGACGGTCTCAACGTGACTATCCCCTACAAAAAGGCGGTCATGCCCTACTGCAAGGAGCTGTCCCTCCGTGCCAAGGCCATTGGCAGCGTCAATACCATCGTGCGCCGAGCCGACGGCAGTTTGTACGGAGATAATACGGATTACGACGGTTTTTCCTGGTTACTTTCAAGAAACGGCGGCATCAAAGTTGGAGAAAAAGCGCTGGTCTTAGGTAACGGCGGCGCCTCTCTCACGGTGCAGACCGTGCTGAAGGAGCTGGGTGCAGAGGTCATCGTCATCTCCCGCCGTGGGGAAACCGGCTACGGCAGTATTCCCAAGCATGCCGATGCCACGATCCTGGTCAACACCACCCCCGTGGGAATGTACCCCAAGAACGGAGAGCGGTTGGTGGATCTGAACGACCTGCCTAAGCTCCGCTGCGTGCTGGATCTGATCTACAACCCCGCCCGTACCAGACTGCTTATAGATGCGGAGGAGCGGGGCATCGCCTGCGAGGGCGGCCTGCCCATGCTGGTGGCACAGGCAAAACGTGCCGCCGAACTTTTTACAGGAAAAAGCATCTCGGATGGTTGCAATAATAAAATATTATGTCAACTTGAAAGAGAGATGCAGAACATCATTCTCATTGGAATGCCCGGCTGCGGCAAGAGTACCGTAGGCCGACGGCTGGCAGAACAGCTGCAGCGCCCCTTTTACGATGCCGACGAGGAGATCGTCAAGGCCATCGGCTGCACCATCCCCGAATTTTTTGCCAGAGAGGGTGAGAATGCCTTCCGCAGAGTGGAGACTCAGGTTCTATCGGAGCTAGGCAAAAAATCCGGCTGCGTCATCGCCACCGGCGGTGGCTGTGTCACAAGAGCGGAAAACTATCCCCTCCTTCACCAGAACGGCAAGCTGATCTGGCTGCAACGGGATCTCGACCGTCTGCCCAAAGAGGGCAGACCCATCAGCCAACGCAGCGACCTGCGCAGTCTCTATGAAACCAGAAAAGCCAGCTATGAGCGATTTTGTGATATTATGATCGGAAACGACCGATCCATCGACGAAAGCCTGAATCAAATTCTGCAAAGCCTCTGACCCCATCCAGGAATCGGTGTACGGCTGATCATGAATGAGCCATGGTTTATCGCTGAAGAGCTATTAGTTATTAGCTATTATTTCCTAAACAGACCGACAAATTTCTGTTTGACCGGGGCGCTACGGGTGATTCGTCATCGTGCGTATTACATTGTAAGAATTAAATACAGAGGATGTCATTACGCATTTCCATTCTTTTCCATAAGCTAAGCCGGTACCGCAAAGCGGTACCGGCTTAGCTTAATTCTTTATGTTATGACAGTGAAATATCATGCCATCCGTGTTATCTTATGCAAATATCAAATTCGATCAAAATCGCTCAAAAGCCATCAGATATACTGCTGCTTGATCACGTCGATGACACCACGGGTGGTCAGACGGAGGGTGGGGATTACAGGCAGAGACATGAAGGACAGGGTCATGAAGGGATCAACACCACGGGAGACACCCAAACGGAAGGCCTGCTCCTTGGCGATCTCCAGCTTATTATTCACAGAGATCAGGCTGTCGTCGCTCATCAGACCGGCAATCTCCAGCACTACCTCGCCCAGCACCATGCCGTTCTCCACCACAGTGATACCGCCCCGGTTTTCCACAATACGGTTGGCAGCGAAGGCCATATCCTCCTCGTTGGTGCCTACCACGATGATATTGTGGGAATCGTGGGAAATGGAGGTGGCCACGGCGCCGCTCTTCAGGCCGTAGCCCTGGAGGTAGCCGATGCCGATGTGACGGGTGTTCTTATGGCGCTCGATGACGGCGATTTTCAGGATATCCTTCTCCATATCCACGCAGGTGGAGTAGCCGTTGTCCGTGGAGACGATCTCACCGGGGATCATGCCGATGACGCCTCTGGGGCGCTCGTCGGCAAAGTCGGCGGCGGTCAGGTGGGCAACGTGGAAGGTATCGGTGGCACGCTTTACCAGATATTCGTCGATCTCCGGCTCCTTAAAGGGCTGCACCTCGCCGTTCTTGCAGGTGAGCACGCCCTTCTTGAAGACCATTTCCACATTGAAATTCTCAAAATTGTCAATGATGGCGAAGTCCGCCAGATAGCCGGGGGCGATAGCGCCACGGTTGTTCAGGGCGAAGTAACGGGCAGGGTTGTGGCAGGCGGTCTTGACGGCCACAACGGGGTCCACGCCGTAGGAGATGGCGTTCTTGATGATATAGTCGATGTGGCCCTTCTCCAGCAGGTCGATGGGGTGCTTGTCGTCGGTGCAGAACATGCAGCGGTCGTAGTAGGGCTGCTTCAGGATCTCCACCAGGGCCTCCAGGTTACGGGCGGCGGTGCCGTCACGAACCATAATGAACTGGCCGTTGCGCAGCTTGCGCATAGCATCCTCGGGATCGGAGCACTCGTGGTCGGAGTACACACCGGCTGCCACATAGGCCGCCAGATCCTTGCCCTCAATGCCGGGAGCATGGCCGTCGATCTTCTTGTGGTGGGCCTGGGCGGCTACGATCTTGGAGATGACCTCCGTATCGCCGCCGATGACACCCACAAAGTTCATCATCTCCGCCAGACCCTGTACACGGGGATGGTCGTAGAAGGAGTCAATGGCACGGTAGTCCAGATTGGCACCGGCCTCGTCCAGGGGGGTGGCAGGCACGCAGCTGGGCAGCATGAAACGCACGTCAATGGGCAGACCCTCCGTGGCCTGCAGCATGTAGTCGATGCCGTCGGTACCCATGACATTGGTGATCTCGTGGGGGTCGGTGATGACGGTGGTGGTGCCGTGGGGCAGCACCGCCTTGGCAAACTCCTTGGGGCTCACCAGGGAGCTCTCCAGATGGATGTGGGCATCGATGAAGCCGGGGCAGACGATCTTGCCGCTGACATCCACTTCGTTCTCGCCCTCATAGCTGCCCATGCCTACGATCTGACCCTTGGCCACGGCAATATCACCCTGGCAGAGCTCGTTGGAGAAGACATTGACATAGGTGGCGTTCTTCAGCACCAGATCGGCCTTCTTGCGGCCGGTGGCGACTTCGACGATGTACTGCTTTTTCATCAGCTTACGCTGGATTCGCTGGGCGTAGGTTTCATTCAGAAGAGGCATAACAGATCATCCTTTCGCTCCAATATATTTGATTTAGTATACCACAGGAAAAATTGGATTTCCACATGGAAAAATAAACAAAATTTCCCCGGAATTTTTGACACCTTGTCCTGCTGCGGAATCTATGATATAATATTGAACGACGATTTCTTACACAAGCGAACCGAGGTAGATTTATGAATACTTTACTGCACATCTGCTGCGCCCCCTGTGCCAACCAGTGCATTGAGGTGCTGCGTACCGACGGTCTGGAGGTCACGGGCTTCTGGTACAACCCCAATATCCACCCCTTCACGGAGTACCGTGCCCGTCGCAACTGCCTGCGGGACTACGCCGCCGAGATCGATCTGAAGCTCATTGAACGGGATCAGTACGCCCTGCGCCCCTTTGTCCGGGCGGTGGCGGAGGACATCGCCCACCGCTGCGGCAAGTGCTATGAAATGCGATTTTTGGCTGCTGCCCAGATGGCGGCGGAGGGAGGCTTTGACTCCTTTACCTCCTCCCTGTTCATCAGCCCCTACCAGAACCACGAGCTCATGCGGGAAACGGCGGAACGGGCGGCGAAGGAATTCGGAGTGGAGTTCCTCTACCGGGATTTCCGACCTTATTTCCGGGCAGGACAGGACTTCGCCCGGGAGCACGGCTTCTATATGCAGAAATACTGCGGCTGCGTCTTCTCCGAGGAAGAACGCTACCTGAAGTCCTCCAAACGAATCGAATAAGAAAAATCCCCTCTCTGAGAGAGGGGATTTTTCAGCACTCAATAAGGCCGGATATACTGGGTGCTTCGGTCGGGAGCGGGACGCATTTTGATGCCCGACACGATGCCCACCGCCATGAAAGCCGTCAGGATGGAACTGCCGCCATAGCTGATAAAGGGCAGCGTCAGACCGATAACGGGGATCAGACCCAGGCACACGCCTACATTAATGATGATCTGGAACAGGAACACTGAGGCCATGCCAATGCAGATCAGGCGGTTCATGTAGTCCGGGGACTTAAAGCCCACATAGAGGATCCGCCCCACAATGGACAGCAGCAAAACCAGTGTGATCAGACAGCCCACCATGCCCAGCTGTTCGCCGATGGAGGAGAAAATAGAGTCCGTATGGCTGGCAGGGAGCAGAGAGTTGGTCTGTTCGCCGTTGAGCAGACCCATGCCCACCAGACCGCCGTTGCTGAGAGCTTCCTTACTGAGGTTGGTCTGCCACAGCACCCCACGGCCGTCGGGGTCCATCTCCGGGTTATAGAGGGCCAGGATACGGTTCTTCTGGTAGTCGTCCATGGCGGTCTCCCAGAGGGTGGGGGCGGCCACAGCAATGAGGCCGATACCGGCCAGGAACCACCAGTTACTGACACCGCCCATATAGGCCATGGCCAGGAAAATGAAGATGAAGATCAGAGAAACGCCCATATCGCCGGAGAGCACCAGCACCAGACCTACCATAAAGGCCATATGGAAGGCGAGGGAGAACACGCTGCGGAAGGAGGAGATGCGGTTCTGGTTGATGCTCATGGTACGTGCCAGAATAATCACGTAGAAGATCTTGCAGACCTCCGCAGGCTGAATGTTAAAGGGCAAAAAGGGGATGTTCAGCCAGCTTCGGTTGCCGTTGATCCACTCGCCCCAGACCAACAGCAGGAGCATTAATCCAGCATTAAATAGCACAAGGATGGTTCGTTGGCCGGCCAGGATCTGCACATCGATGGCGGTGAGGATGAAGTAGATCACAATTCCTGCCAGAACGCAGCCCAGCTGGATAATGATGTATCGGCTGGGTTCGCCCCAGGCATAGCTGGCGGCATAGATCATGACAATACCGAACAGGGAGGTCACCACGCACAGCGCCAGCAAAACCAGATCGGACTTTTTAATAACTTCCAGCACCTTGGCACCGAAATTGCGCATGGACTCACCTCCTTAAAATGATTACCCCCTATTGTACCACGAAAGGCGGATTCTGTAAAGAGAAAAGTGGAGCGCAGAAAATTTCCACGATTTTGCATAGCTTCAAATATTTCGGTCATCCTATGGATGGAAACCATCACAGGAGGAAGGAATATGAAGAAAATCATCACAAGTCTGTGCCTTTTGGCATTGTGTCTGCTGCCCATGGGAAGCGCAGCGGGTGCAGCCGAAGCGCAGGTACTCAGCCACAGTGAATACTGCTTTACCCAGACCGACTTCTCTGTCAGCACGGAGCAGACGGTGTCCGGAATTTTTGTCACCCAGGTGCCCGATGCCTCTTTGGCGGTGGTGAAGCTGGGTAACCGCAGCATCCGTCCCGGGGACGTGCTGTGCAGCGAGGATCTGCCCCGGCTGCGGCTGCAGCCCGCAGGTTCAAAGACCGGCGAGGCGGTGCTCTGCTATTGCCCCATCTACGGCACGGTGCTGGGAGAGCCCGATGAACTGCGAATCCGGGTCTGTTCCGGCAAAAACCAGAGTCCCAAGGCGGAAAATGCCCAACTGGAAACCTATAAAAACGTGGCCAATGAGGGGCAGCTTCGGGGCAGCGACCCGGAAAACGCCGCCCTGATCTTCCGTCTGGAGGAAACTCCCAAACGGGGCAGCGTGGTGCTGGAGGCGGATGGCCGCTATGTCTACACCCCCGAAAAGAACAAGGTGGGGGAGGACAGCTTTACCTTCACCGTCACCGACGAGGCGGGGAATGTCTCCGCCCCGGCCACGGTGAAGATCACCATTCTCAAGCCCAGCGAGGCCATGAGCTTTGCGGATCTGCAGGGCAGCACCGACGTTTTTGAGGCCATGTGGATGCAGCAGCAGGGGCTGACCCGTGGAGAGCAGATCGGCAGTGTCTGCCGCTTTGGCGCAGAGCAGACCGTCAGCCGCACGGAGTTTCTTCTCATGGTCATGGAGCTCTGGGACATCGCCCCGGAGCAGGAGGCAGCGGTCAGCTGCTTTTCCGATCACCGGGAGCCCTGGCTGCAGCCCTGGCTCACCGCTGCTCTGCGCTGCGGTCTGATCCGTGGCGAGGCCGGTGAAAGCGGCCTGATCTTCCGGGGCAACGACCCCATCACCGCCGCCGAGGCCGCAGTGATGCTGCAAAACGCCCTGCAACTGCCCGTTCCTGCGGCAACGGAGGGCAGTGACATCACGGCGACCGGCGCCATGGATGGTTTTTCCGCAGAGGCAGCTCCTGCCTGGGCCTGTGCCAGCCTGTCCGCCTTGGCAGATGCAGGCATGAATCTGCCCGATCCCACAGTCCCCTTGACACGACTCCAGGCTGCCAAGCTGCTCTATCAGGCAGAAAAGCTGTCGAATCGCTCTACGTAAGCCGGATTCCGCAAAAAATAAGCGGCATAGCAGAAATTCCGGTGAACGTCTGAAGATCTATAAGGCAACCAACCCAATTCCCTGCAAAATCAGGAGTAGTTTCCTGTATTTTGCAGGGGTTTTCATTTATTTGCGTAATTTCGAAAAACCTGCCTCCGCACAGTGCCGGACGGGTCGGATTGAATTGTCCGGCACGGTTATGGGCGCTGTTTCTATGTACGGCTCATCCGGACTCTCTGCTGCCCGAGGCTTCTATTCCACAGCTGCTGTTCCATCCCACCGGGCTTTCTCCGATGCACTATACCTTGCAGACCCTGGCATCCCGTTTTACATCCGTCTTCTGCCATCTTGACATCATCTGCCTCCTGTGATAAACTGAATATGTGGACACTTGTCCTCTCATGACTACCCGCTTTTTTATTTACCATAATATAATTATGTAAACTTATCCGGCGGAGGGCTATGCAATGGATTTCACAAAAGAGCAGCTGTTTCACCAGCTTTCTCTGGGACGGGAGCTGGAATTTCACCTGGGTAGTCGTGCCTATTTTATCGGCCCGGCCTTGGAGGGAAAGGGGCATTCCCTCCACTGCGAGACCTCGCAGCAGATCGTTTTCACCGGCACTTTAGAGGAGCTGTTTTCCTATGTTTTTCCCGGCGGCTTCAGCCTGAAGGAGCATTTTTCGGAATTTCAAATAGATTATTTGCTGTAATTTCCACGAAAGGGGCTTATGAAATGAAACTTCGGCTTGCTATTTTTTCCCTGTTCAGCGCTTTTCGCCTTGCCATGACCCTAGATGTTGGTCAATGGCCGGATTATTTTGAGTTCAGCATGTTCTCCGTGCCCTTTTTGTTCCTCAGCGCCATTGCTGTCCCGAAGCTTGCGGCGGTTCTGCTGATTGTGTATGCGCTGCTCTTCCTGGCTTCTCTGGTTCTGATTTTTATTCCCAAGACCCGGGTGATCGGCTGCTGCCTTTCCATCGCCGTATATCTGATGGATCTGGCCTGTCTGCTGGTGTCTCATTTTATCGGCGCAAGGTTTTCGCTGCTTTTGGGCATTCCCATGTGCCTGCTGGGACTGTTTCTGGCAGCGGAAATCTGGAGAAAAAGCCGCTGCTTACCTGAAATTCCGTAATTCACACCGCAAAGCCACGCCCCATCAAGGGCGTGGCTTTTTGTAATGGAATTATCCGTTTATTCCGATGCTTTTTTCTTTCTTGTCAGCAGCAGCGCCAAACCCAGGGCACTGATGCCGCCGCTGAGCTTGGCCACCATGACCGGCAGGAGCATCTCGCTGTCGTAGCCGGCAGTAAAGCCCAGGTGGTCTCCGAACACAAAGGCTGCCGACACCGCAAAGGCAATATTCA
Source organism: Oscillospiraceae bacterium (assembly GCA_017481325.1). The sequence continues at coordinate 8,663 of JAFUPG010000067.1, read as the reverse complement.
GGATCTTGCCCCGGCTGTCCATATCCTTCAAAAGCCCCAGCATGGGGATGGAATTGGCCAGACTGGCCACCAGCCCAGCCGCTCCGGCGCCATTCATGCCCATGAGGCTGCCCAACTTCAGAAGAGGCTTGCGGAGCAGTCGGGTCAGGGCATAGACCAGAGGAAAAGCGCCTGCCAGCACAAAGGCGATCTCCGCCACCACGTGAGCCTCGCCGCCGATGGGATTCATGCCCGGGATCAGAACGATACCCGTCAGCGCCTCAAAAATGGCGGCGCCCAGACCCAAAGTGATCACCGCCACCACGCCCTTGCCGAAGATCAAAAAGCCACGGATCATCCCCTTTTCCCAGCGCCAAAGCCCCAGGGCCAGCAGCGCCGCAAAGAGGACGATAGGCACCAAATTCCGCAGTATCATGCCCAGAGCGAATCCGGCCGTTAAGCCGCCGGCCAGCGCTCCCAGAGGGATGGTGATAATGCCGGCCAGTACGCCCCGTGCCAGGGCGGGGTGATCCTCCTTTTGGATGATACCCAGAGCCACGGGGATGGTGAAGACCAGGGTCGCTCCCAGCATGGCACCGATAATGAGACCGCCGAAACGTGCCGCATCGGGGCTCTGTGCCAGAGCATCGGCCAGTGGGGCGCCGCCCATGTCGTTTGCCAGAATGGAGCCTGCAAACATGGCAGGATCTGCCCCCAAAAAACCGAACACCGGCACCAGCACCGGCCGCAAAAGCTTCGCCAGCACCGGCGCAAGGCACAAGATCCCCAGCATACTCAGCGCCAGGGTGCCCATGGCCAGAATGCCCTCCTCCAGCTGCTTGCCCAGCCCCAGGCGATTGCCGAAGATGCGATCCAGCGCCCCCAGGGCAGCAAATGCCCCCATAACAAATAGAATTACCTCATTTACCGACATTCTCTCACCGTGCTCTCGTCTAAAATTCCCACAATGGCCGCATCTACGGGGCAATCGGGCTGCTCTAAGCGTGCCGCCGTACCGAAGGTCAGGATCACCCGATCTCCCTGACCGGCCCCCACCAGATCCGCTGCCACCAATTCTCTGTCCCCGACCCGTACCTGCAGGAGGCTCTGCCCCCGTAGAGCGGGGCATTTTTTCGTCGCCCAGACACAGCCGGTCACCGTTCCCAATTTCATTCCGCTCTGCCCTCCAGAATGTCCCTTGCCAGAGGGGTCAGGCGGCCGTTGACAGGTAGACCCTCTTTCAGCCTTCGGCGCAGCTCTGAGGCGGTGATCAGCCCCTGAGCTTGGGAGCGCAGCGGCCGCACACCCAGGCGCAAAAGTCGTCTGTGCGCCTGAAGGAGCGCAGCAAAAAGCTCCCGTGGGGCGGTTTTTTGCAGCTGCCGCCAGAGTTCTCCGGATTGGCAGAAATACACCGGTTTCCCCTCCAAAAGGGCATTCAGGCTCTGTTCATCGGGAAAATGCAGCAGCTGATAGGCATTCATAGAGCCTAAAATCACCGCATCATAGGGCGGTTCTGTCACATAACGGTAACCCGTTTCCTCTGTCGGCGCTGCGCCCAGAAGCAGCGCCGCCGGTTTTCTCGCCTCCAGCACCCGGCGCAGCACCTCCTCCACAATGGCATCTGTCATAAAATCCTCCCCAGGTCACCTTTTTTCAGGCCGCAGGCATTGGCCTCGTCGTAGTCCAGATGGGCATAGGTGGCGAAATCCTTGCGCACCCGTACCGGCACCTGCTCAAAGGTCACAGGGCGGCTGCCGAATACCTGCAGTTTTACCCTTTGGCCGTCGGTAATGCCACGTAATTTGGCATCTTCAGGGCTCATGTGGATGTGTCGCTGGGCGACGATGACTCCTTGCTCGATGATCAGTTCACGCTCGCCGCAGAAAAGGGTGATCCCAGGGCTGTTTTCCACGCTGCCGCTGAGGCGCACCGGGGCGGAGATGCCCAGGCTTACGCAGTCGGTGAGGCTCAGCTCCACCTGATTTTCTCTGCGGCAGGGTCCCAGAACGGCAACCTTGTGGAGTTCCCCCTTTGGGCCACGGAGGCTGACCCGTTCCCGGCAGACGAACTGCCCCGGCTGAGACAGGGGGCGCAGCACCGTCAGACCGTGCCCAAAGAGCTGCAGCGCTGCGTCTTCCGTCAGGTGGACATGGCGCCCCGATGCCTCCACCTCCAAAAACACCTGCCGAAGCAAAATTTCCGCCAAGGTCTGGGTTTGATCCATGGAAAACAACCTCCTTTTTGATATGTAAGAGCTCGCTGTGGCAATGGAATGCAATGCGGCAAGGTGAAATTGAGCGGTCTGTTAAGGAATGAATAGCTAATAGCTAAAAACGAAGGTCACGAAGGTGTCGGCACGGATTTGGAATATTGATTCCGTCAATCATCTATTTGACTCTATTTCAAACCTCATCGGCGGAGCCGACACCTTCATGATTCAACCTTCTTCGTTTATCTGTTCGGTCATGCCGTTTTCTTAGCTTGGGCTTCCCTCTTTGATGGGGCGACGGGGTTCGGAGATTATTGTCAAATGTCCTTGCCTGCTTTTTCCGCAATCATCAGAAGATAACAGTAAGACGACATTCGGTTCAGGGCTTGGGTCAAATCCTGACGGGTCAGGCAGCCGTCCCGGTCGGAAAAGGCGGCGCAGCAGTGCAGCTCCGCCTCCCGGATCTCCGTGCGCAGGCGGTTGAGCTGCAAAAGCGCCTCGGAATCTCCAAAGCCCGGCTGGAAATGCCCCTGTCCGTAGTATTTTTGAGGATAATGGCTCCGTTCCCGTAGAGCGGCGGCATCCATATCTCCCAGCTTTACCTCCGGCAGCGGCTCCTCCAGCACGTCGGCCCGCATCATGGCCTTGCACAGGCGCAGCATCTCCTCCAGTGCTCTTCTCTGCCGGGGACAATGGCAGGCACACAGAAGAATTGTTGCCTCCAGCGAGTCCAGTTTTCCACGGAAGCGGATTCTGGGATGGGTTTTGGCCACCAGAAGCTGTCCCGTCAGGTGGGTCAGCTCCTCGGGCTTATGGCGGTATGTGCCGCCACGGAGGTCGGTAAACTCCGCAGGGGCGCTGTCACGACGTTGGATCGCAATCCCCTCGGCCTTTAGCCAGTCCTCCGCCGCCGGGGTCAAACGGTCTGATGGGTAGAGCCAGAAAACCCGTTTACCCGACTGAGTGCGGATGGCATCTTTTGCGTTTTCCAGAGTGTAGAGCATTATTCCGTGGGACTGCCGTAGACGGCCTTGGGCAGAATGGCATCCACCTCGGCATGAGGCCGGGGAATCACATGGACGGAGATCAGCTCGCCCACCTTCTCCGCCGCCGCAGCGCCGGCATCGGTGGCGGATTTGACAGCGCCCACGTCACCCCGTACCATAACGGTGACCAGGCCGCCGCCTACCTGCTCCTTGCCCACCAGCTGGACGTTGGCGGATTTGACCATGGCATCTGCCGCCTCAATGGCGCCTACCAGGCCCTTGGTCTCGATCATTCCCAATGCATTGGTGTTCATAATAAAGTACCTCCGAAGTTGATAATTGTATATTAAAAACGCTGAAGCTGTGCCTTCGGCACGGATTATAATTTCACGGGCGGAGCCCATACCTCAGTTATTAGCTATTAGTGTCCCATATATCTCCGGTTAGCCCTGTTGCGAATTCAGTCTTTGCAGGATTTTTTGGGTCAGTTCTTCGATGAGGGCGCTGTCCGGGTGGCCGGTGTTGGCAGCGGCCTCGGCCTTTACGGTTGGGCGGTCGGTGGAAAGTGCCTGCCTTTTGCGTTGGGTATGGCATTCCGAATTCTCTGCCCCCCAGCCTTGCTCCGGCTTGGATGCTGTCTTTTCTCCCCAGGCCACACGGCGGATGTTCACCAGATCCAGAGGTCCGATGTTGTTGGATGAGGAACTGCCGCCCACTGCGCCGCAACCCAGAGTCAGCGCCGGGAACAGCCCCGTGGTGCTTCCGATGCCGCCCAGAGAGGAGGGCGTATTCACCAGGAAACGGGACACAGGTACCTGCAGCGCAAAGCGCTCAATGACCGCCGCATCCGTGGCATGGATACTGAAGGTATGGCCGGCTCCCTCCTGCTCCAGTACCTCGATGGCTCGGCGCAGAACGCTGTCCTCGCTTTTTTCCACAAAAAAGGCCAGCACAGGGCAGAGTTTTTCCCTGGAATAGGGTCTTGTTGGGCCAGCCTGGGTCTCGTAGGCTATGAGCACTTTCGTGTCACCGGGCACGGTGATCTGCGCCATCTGCGCCAGCTGCAGCGCCGTTTTTCCCACCACCTGTGGGTTGATGGAGCCATCGGGGCGCAAAAGCAGCTTCGCCAGCCGCCCGGCCTCCGCCTCAGAGAGAAAATAGCCGCCCTGTCGGGCAAATTCCGCCTTGACCGAGGCCGCATTGGACTCCTGCACCACCACGCTCTGCTCCGAAGCGCAGATGGTGCCGTTGTCAAAGGTTTTGGAGTGGAGAATATCCGCCACCGCCTGACGTTCCTCCGCTGAGGGGTGGATATAGCAGGGGCCGTTTCCTGCGCCCACACCAATGGCAGGCTTGCCGGAGGAATAGGCCGCATGCACCATGCCGGGGCCGCCTGTGGCCAGGATCAGGCGGATTCTTTCATGCTTCATCAGTTCCTGCACCGCCTCCATGGTGGGCATGGTCAAGCAGGACAGCGCACCTGTGGGGCAGCCTGCCTGCTCCGCTGCCGCTGCCAGAATTCTGACCGCCTCCAGCGTGCAGCACAGCGCCTTGGGGTGGGGCGAGAACACCACGGGATTTCCGGCCTTCAGGCAAATCAGCGCCTTGTAGATGGCGGTGGAGGTGGGGTTGGTGGAGGGGACAATAGCGCAGATCACACCCACCGGCACACCCACGTCCCAGACCTTTCGTTTTTCGTCCCGGTGAAGAATGCCCACGGTGGGCAGGTCTTTGATGGCGGCATAGACCTTTTCGGCAGCAAAGCGGTTCTTCTCAGCCTTGTCCCGGGCATTGCCGAAGCCGGTTTCCTCTGCGGCCAACTGCCCCAGGCGCAGAGCGTGCTCCTCCGCCGCCTGCGCCATGGCCTTGACGATAGCATCCAGCTGCTGCTGGGAGAAGCCCTTCAATTTTTCATAGGCGGCATGAGCGGCCTCAGCCAGATGCCTTGCCTCCTGCCTTGATTTTAAGTCCTTGTCCAGTTCCATAGATCCTCCTTGTTTTGGTGCTGTGTGCAGATGCTCCGTGGCGAGGCGAAGGGCTGTGGGATTTTATCCCAAATCCTTGGGCCGTTCCGCCACATGCCGCACCCTTTGGGCAAAGGCTCGGCAGGCGGCTTCGCAGGCCGATTGGCTGCCCGTCAGCAGTGCGCCTGCAAAATTGGTCTCTGTGGGAGGCGCAAAAAAGGCACCCATCTGCACATCAGCGGTTTTCAGCGCCGCATCCAGAGCCTCCATGGCCTCCATGGGCGGTGCGATGACATAGGCCAGTGCCGTCCCCGGCCGCACCCCGGCCATTTGAGAGAGATAGTTCCCGGAGGCGCTGACGACATGAGCCAAATAGACAATATCTCCCACCTCATTAGCCTTTTCGAAGCCCAGCCGTGCCAGAATATCCAGCGCCGCCTTCAGGCCGCTTTGCGCCTGGGTGGGGTCCCTTGCCCCCAGGATGCCAATGACCTCCCCCGCCAGCCGGGTGGAGGCATTGGCTGCGCCGGCGTAGAAGCTTCGGCCGTAGACCACCTCCACTGCCGCCGCCTTGGTGGCCTCGTCCAGGGCGATATAGGTGGCATCGTCGCAATCTGTGGTCAGCAGAGCGATGCTCCGCTGCTCCGGCTTCAGCTTCAGGGCAGAAGCCAGCGCCGGCGCCACATTGGCAATGACCCGGGCGCTGAGTACCTGCACCGGGATCACAGGGTTTCCTCCCCGGCGAAGGCCACGCCGGACTTTTTCTTCTGCAAAATCTTACCCATCACCGAGGCGATATGTGCTCCGGCCTCCACCGGGGCGATGCCCTGGGCATGGATGTTGGAAATGACCGTGCGCTCCGATTCCTTTGTACCCAGGTGGGGTCTGTAGGTCAGGTAGGCGGACATGGAGGCGTTGGTCACCAGACCAGGCCGCTCCCCTACCAGCAGGCACACCAGTTCACAGCCCGTCAGCTCTCCCAGGTGATCCGAAGCGCCCACACGGCAATAGCGGACAAAGATTCCCCGGCCAAACTCCAGCCCCTGTGCCTTCAGCCCCTGGCGGATGGCTTGGAGACAGTCCATGGCATTTTCCGTAATGGCAGCGGAAGACAGACCGTCACCCACCACCAGCAGGATCCTTTGGCCGGAGAAAGCCTCCCGAATCAGCTTGCCCGTCTCCTGCGAGAAGCGCCGCCCCAGGTCGGGACGGGTGAGGTACTCCTCCTTTTCCTTGCACAGGGTCTGCAGGCCCACCAGCTCATTGCGCTTGGCATAGTCCTCCGGCACCTGAGAAAAGACACTGTCCTGCGCCGCAGCGTGATCCGCCCGGAAACGGAGCTGGGTTTGGGTCAGATAGCGTGTGCCTGCCCTTCCCATGCCCAGCCGTGCCGGGGTTTTGGCCTTCAGACGAAGGAAAGCCTCTCCATTTTGGGGATGCTCCACCAGGTAGGTCTTGCGCAGATCCAGCTTGGTCAGGTCAGTCAGTGCTTCCGCCCCTTTGCCGGAGGAGCGTTCCTGCAGGAGTTCTGCCACCAGATGTCTCAGTTCTTCCCGATTCATAGCCCCACCTCCTTACAGCAACACGGAGCCGTCGCCGGTTTTGCCGGTGGGCAGCCCCTGAGGGGTGAAAAATTCCATATCCACCAGCCACTTTTGGAAGGGCGCTATGGCAGTTTTACCGAAGAGCTGCCGCAAGGTGGCGGTCTCCCGGAAGCCTGTGGTCTGGTAGTTAAGCATCACGTCGTCGCCATGGGCGATGCCCATGAAGTAGTTACAGCCGGCGGCGGTGAGCAGCGTTGCCAGATTTTCAATGTCATTCTGATCCGCCTTCATGTGGTTGGTGTAGCAGGCATCGCAGCCCATGGGAAGCCCCGATAGTTTGCCCATAAAATGATCCTCCAGCCCTGCCCGAATCACCTGACGGGCATCATAGAGGTACTCCGGCCCTATGAAGCCCACCACCGTATTGACCAAAAACGGCGAAAAATGACGGGCAAAACCGTAGCAGCGTGCCTCCATGGTCACCTGATCCGCCCCAAAATGGGCATCGGAGGACAGCTCGCTGCCCTGGCCGGTCTCAAAATAGAGCACATTGGGGCCGGTGGCGCTACCGTGGCGCAGAGCGGTCTGCCGTGCCTGCTCCATGAGCGCAGCATCAAAGCCGAAGGCCGCATTGCCCTTCTGGCTGCCGGCGATGGATTGGAAAATCAGATCCGCCGGAGCACCCTTTTCCATGGCACGGAGCTGAGTGGTCACGTGAGCCAGAACACAGGTCTGGGTGGGGATGCGGTGGCGCTCCTTGATCTCACGGAACTTCTCCAGAATGCGGCGGCAGCTCTCATCGCTGTCTCCGGCGGGGTTCAAGCCAATAACTGCATCCCCCGCACCAAAGCTGAGCCCCTCGCAGACCGAGGCCAGAATTCCCTCCAAATCGTCTGTGGGGTGGTTGGGCTGCAATCGACAGGACAGAGTGCCGGGGAGGCCGATGGTGGTATTGCAATGGGCAGTGACGGGCATTTTTTGGGCGGCGGTGATGAGATCCAGGTTGCTCATAAGCTTGCAGACGGCGGCGATCATCTCCGAGGTCAGACCACGGCGCAGCCTTGCGATATCCTCAGGGGTGGTTTTTTCCGACAGCAGCTTCTCCCGCAGTTCCCCTACGGTGAGACAGCGGAGTTCTGCATAGACGGTCTCGTTTAAGTCATCCTGGATGATCCGGGTGACCTCGTCCTCCTCGTAGGGCACAACGGGGTTTTCACGGAGATCGGACAGCAGCAGCTCCGACAGCACCGCCTTGGCTGCCACCCGTTCCCGGGCGCTGGAGGCGGCGATCCCGGCCAGCGTGTCGCCGGATTTGGACTCGTTGGCCTTGGCCAAAACCTCCTTCACATCCCGGAAGGTATAGGTTTTTCCGAATAAAAGGGTCTGAAGTTTCAAAGAAAACGCTCCTTTTTGTGTAATGCTAAAGGGAAGGCATAAAGCGCCCGGATTGCGGTTGGTTTTTCTGTATACGGAAATTTGCCGGTCTGTTTAGAAACTAATAACTAAGAGCTAAGGACTAAAAACTGAGGTGTGCCTTCGGCACGGATTTGGAATGTTTCGTCCGTCAAACAGGAATTTGTCGAACTGTTGGAGGCAGCCTAAGCCTTCTCCTTGAGGAGAAGGTGGCAGCCCAAAGGGCTGACGGATGAGGTGGTGTGCGACAGCACGAATTCGCCGCAACCCTTGATATATCCGTGTTTTATCCTACTGCACACCTCATCAGTCGCCTACGGCGACAGCTTCTCCTCGAGGAGAAGCCTTTGGTGCAATGCAGTTTTTTAAGAGAGCAAACAGACCGATAAACAGAAATTTGTCGAACAGTTGATAATTCGATTTGTGCAATATTACGACTTTGCGAAGCAGGGGAGGGGGTCTTGGGGGAGGGCGAATTTGGGCTGTCGGGGGTAGTGTCGAAACGTAGAAGTGTTACCACAGCACAATCTGAGCGCCTCCCCCAAGTCGCCTTCTTTGGTTCCTTTCT
>JAFUPG010000066.1 GCA_017481325.1 Oscillospiraceae bacterium | reverse complement strand
GAGCTGGCCAAGCACATGCTGGGCACGGTCGGCATGCTGGAGAACTGCACCTTCCGCTTCAGCCAGTGGGATCCTGCCCGTGCCGGCATCAAGTACGAAGGCACCCCTGAGCAGTGGGAAGAGGCACAGCGTATCATGGGCGAGATCCTGGATAAGCTGGGCGTGGACTACACCGTGGGCATCGACGAGGCCGCTTTCTACGGCCCCAAGCTGGATATCCAGTATAAGAATGTCTTCGGCAAGGAGGACACCATCGTCACCATCCAGATCGATATGCTCCTGGCAGAGAAGTTCGGCATGGAGTATGTGGATACCGACGGCCAGAAGAAGATCCCTTATATCATCCACCGCACCTCTCTGGGCTGCTACGAGCGCACCCTGGCCTACCTGATCGAGCGCTACGCCGGTGCTCTGCCCCTGTGGATGATGCCCACCCAGGTCAAGGTTCTGCCTATCACCGACCGTGCTCATGAGTACTCCCAGAATTTAGTGGAGCAGCTGAAGAATCTGGGCATCCGTGCCGAGGGCGACCTGCGCAGCGAGAAGCTGGGCTACAAGATCCGTGAGGCACAGCTGCAGAAGATCCCCTATATGCTGGTGGTAGGCGACCGTGACATGGAGAACGGCACGGTTTCCGTCCGTACCAGAGGCGGCGAGGATTTGGGTGCCATGACGCCCGATGCCTTCATTGCCAAGTGCCTGATGGAAATTGCCACCAAGAAGAAGGACTAAACAAACTATAACAAAAACCGTATGTCGAAATTCAAAGACATACGGTTTTTTGTTTCCTTTTCTGAAAATATATGCTACAATAGACAAAATGGTCGCAGATGGGGCTTGACCTCGGCGACAGAAGGAGGATCTTTCATGAGAGAATACGCAAAATTTGCGGTAGAGAAGACCCTGGAGCTTCTTGCCATCGACAGCCCTACCGGCTTTACCCATATGGTGGATGACTATGTGGAGAAGGAATTCCAAGCCCTGGGCTACGCCACCAAGCGCTGCAACAAGGGCGGCATTATCATCGACCTGGGCGGCGAGGATGTCAACGACGGTCTGCTGCTGCAGGCGCATGCCGACACTCTTGGCGGCATGGTGGCCGAGATCAAGGGCAACGGCCGTCTGCGCATTTTGAATCTGGGCGGCATGAACGCCAACAACATCGAGGGCGAGAACTGCCGTGTCTACACCATGAAGGGGGATATTTACGAGGGCACCTTCCAGCTCTGCAATGCCTCCCTCCATGTGAACCCCAACTACAGCGCCACCTCCCGTAAGTTCGACGTGACCGAGGTGGTTCTGGACGAGCTGGTAGAGTCCGCCGAGGACACCAAGGCGCTGGGCATCCGTGCCGGTGACTTCGTCTGCTTTGAGACCAGAAGCCGTGTGACGGAGAAGGGCTTCATCAAGAGCCGCTTCCTGGACGACAAGCTCTCCCTGGGCATCCTCATCGCCTTTGCCAAGTATCTGAAGGACAAGGAACTCACCCCCACCCGTCGTCTCTGGGTGCATTCCACCGTTTATGAAGAAGTGGGTCACGGCGGCTCTGCCTCCGTGCCGGACGGCGTGACCGAGGTCATCTCCGTGGATATGGGCTGCGTGGGCGACGGCCTGACCTGCACCGAGCGCATGGTCTCCTTCTGCGCCAAGGACAGCCACGGCCCCTATTCCCATGTGATCGTGAAGAAAATGGTACAGGCCGCCGAGAAGGAAGGCGCTGACTACGCTGTGGATGTCTATCCCAGCTACGGCTCCGATGCGGATTGCTCCGTCACTGCCGGTTATGATGTGCGCCACGGTGTTATGGGCCCCGGTGTCTACGTCTCCCACGGCTACGAGCGCAGCCATATGGACGGCGTGGAAAACACCCTGAAGGTGCTCAAGGGATATCTGAACGTATGAAACGCTGGCTGATTTCTGCGGCCTTCTTTGCCCTGGGGCTGTTCTTCTATTTCTGTGTCTTCGGCTACGGCTTTTTGGGCTTGCTGCTGTGCTTCTGCGGTGCAGTGGCGGCGGTTTTTGCGCTGCTGTATAATCTGCGCTACGTCCTGCCTGTTGTCAGCCCGCTTCTCCGGAAGATCCTCCGGATGCTCTGTATTCTCGCCATCCTTCTGGCGGTGATCACGGGGATCTGGATCGGTGTCAAGAGCAGCGGTGCAGAGGATCCGCAGCAGGACTATGTGATCGTTCTGGGGGCAGGTGTCAACGGCACTCAGCCCAGCCTGTCTCTGGCAGAGCGGCTCAGAGCCACCAAGACCTATTTGGAGACCTATCCTGAGGCCATTGCCGTCCTCTCCGGCGGTCAGGGCGATAATGAGGACATCACCGAGGCCAAGTGCATGTACGACTGGCTCACGGAACGGGGCATTGACCCCAACCGCCTGCGCCTGGAGGACAAGGCTACCAGCACGGAGGAAAATCTCCGCTTCTCCCTGGACCTCATCGAGGCCGAGACCGGCAGCCGGCCGGATACGGTGGCGGTGATCTCCGCCGAGTACCATCTGGGCAGAGCCTCCATGCTGGCGAAAAACGAGGGCGTGACCATGCTGGGCTACGGCGCCGAGTCCACCAACAAATTCTTCCTCTGCAATATGTACCTCCGGGAGATCTGCGGTGTGTGGTACACCCTTCTGGAACGCCTGTTCTGAATCCGAAAAATATCGGGAGCCGGTGCAAACAGCGCCGACTCCCGATTTGTCTTGACGGCAGAAAGGGAACACAGTATAATAAGGAAAAATTCAAACGAGGTGCTGCTTGTGGCCTTCCTGTTTATTCTTTTGCTGTTGAGCCTTGGCAGTCTGGCGGTCTATTATTACCGCTTTATCCGCCGCATTTTCCTGACGCTGGGAGCGGAGGTCTTCCGGTGGAAAAACCGCATTGTCATCGCTCTGCTGACGGCGGTTTTGCTGGGCAGCTGCTACTTTGCCTCTATGATGCTCCTGGTGCTGCTGCACCTGCTGTTCTTGAACGAGCTCTGCCGCCTGATCCATTTTGTTTACAAAAAATGCGCCAAACAGGAGCCGAAATTCCTCCTGAAGCTCCATCGCAGCGGCGCTGTGCCTGTGCTGCTGACCCTTTGCGTTCTGCTGTTGGGCTATTTCAATATGCACAACGTGGTCAAAACCCACTACACCGTCACCACGGACAAGCGCATTCCGGGCTATCGGGTGGCACTGCTGTCGGATATCCATTACGGTGTCTCCCTGGATGGCGAAGCTTTGGCGGAATTGTGCCGGGAGGTCTCGGCGCAGCAGCCCGATGTGGTGATCCTCTGCGGCGACCTGGTGGATAACAACACCACCTACGCCCAGATGGAGGAACTGTTCCGCAGCCTGGGCGAGATCGAAAGCACCTACGGCTCCTACTATGTCTACGGCAACCACGACCGCCCCTTCTACGGTTTGGAAAGCGCCTTTACGGATGCGGATCTCCGGGCCCATATGGAGGCGGCGGGGATCACGGTTTTACGGGACGAGGTGCTGCCCCTGACCGCTGATCTGACCCTCATCGGCAGAGAGGATCGCAGCCGGGATGGCAGAGCGGCGCTTTCCGATCTACTTTCCGAAGCAGATGCCGCCACATTCCTTTTGACTTTGGATCACCAGCCCTGTGAGTACGAGGAGAATGCCGCTTTGGGAACGGATCTTTTGCTCTCCGGCCACACCCACGGCGGCCAGATCTGGCCGGCCAATCTCCTGGACAAGCTGGTGCATTTTAACGATGCCAACTACGGCCTGACAGCGTTGGATGAAGACAGCGTCGCCATCGTCACCTCCGGTGTCGCCGGCTGGGGCTGGCCTATCAAAACCTCTGCCCCTTCGGAATATGTGCTCATCGAGATCCTGCCCCGGTGACGAAAGGGCTGAAAAACCCACAGACAAGGAGTCTTTTTTATGGTAAAAGAACTGATCCACGATCCCATCCTGCTGGCCGGGAAGTCTCAACCTGCCACGGCGGAGGATCTGCCTGCCGCCTATGATCTTTTGGATACCCTTCTGGCACACCGGGAGACCTGCGCCGGCATGGCGGGGAATATGATCGGTGTGCAGAAGCGCATGATCGTCTTTTTTGAGGGAGAAAAGCCCGTGCTCATGCTGAATCCGGAGCTGCTGAAGGCAGAGCAGCCCTACGACACCGAGGAGGGCTGCCTGTCCCTGCTGGGCGGCCCCCGGAAGACCAAACGCTATGGTAAAATCAAGCTTCGCTGGCAAAATGAGCAGTTCCAACAGCGCATTAAAACCTTTGAAGGCTGGACAGCCCAGGTGATCCAGCACGAAATCGACCACTGCAACGGTATCCTGATCTGATCTAAAAAGGCTTACCGGCAAACAGAGGTTTTTCGGTGGAGCTAATAGCTGATGACTAAGAACGAAAATCAACGGGAGCCGGTTCAGCATTTGCTGAACCGGCTCCTTGCGTTATTCGGGAACAGATTATTCCTCTTCGCTCTTCTGGGCGATCTTGCCGCCGGCGAAGCCTGCCACCAGCGCCTGCAGATCGATGCCGGTGGACTCCTTCAGGCCGTCCACCACCTGGTTGGCGCTGCCCATGATGTCCTTGATCAGACGGGTGGAGTTGCCGTCGCCGTACATAACGATCTTGTCGGTCTGTGCCAGGGGAGCGGCTGCGCCCTTGACCACCTCAGGCAGGGCATTTAAGTACATTTCCAGAATGGAGGCTTCGCCCATCTTCTTCTGGGCTTCGGCCTTCTTCTCAATGGCCTCGGCCTCCGCCAGACCACGGGCACGGATACCTTCGGCCTCCTGCTCCATGGCAAAGCGCAGCGCCTCGGCTTCGGCCTTCTTGGCCTCTGCCTCCTGAATGGCCTCGTACTTCTTGGCCTCTGCGTCTCTCTGACGGCGGATCAGGTCGGCCTCGGCTTCCTTCTCGGCCTTGTACTTCATGGCATCGGCCTGCTTGCGGATCTCCGCATCCAGCTTGCGCTCCTGGAGGGCAATTTCCTTCTCCATGAGCTCGGCTTCCTTTTCACGGCGGGCAATGTCCGCATTGGCACGGCTGATTTCGATGGTCTTACGCTGGGTCTCCTGCTGGATGGAGTAGGCGGCGTCGGCATCAGCCTTCTTGGTGTCGGCTACTACCTTCATCTGGGCCTGCTGCACCAGGAGGTCAGCATTCTGCTCGGCGATCTTCTTGTCGGCCTCTACACGGATGGCATTGGCCTGCTGCTGTGCCTCGGCGGTGGCGATGGCGATGTCACGCTGGGCATTGGCCTTGGCGATCTGGGCATTCTTGCGGATCTGCTCCACGTTGTCAATACCCATGTTCTCAATGGTACCGGCATTGTCACGGAAGCTCTGGATGTTGAAGTTGACCACTTCGATGCCCAGCTTCTGCATATCGGGCACCACATTCTCGGTGATCTTCTTGGCAACGCCCTGGCGATCCTGCACCATTTCCTTCAGACCAACGGAGCCCACGATCTCACGCATATTACCCTCCAGCACCTGGGTGACCAGAGAGATCAGCTCCTGGCGGCTCATGCCCAACAGGGCTTCAGAGGCACGGAGCAGCAGCTCGGGATCGGAGGAGACCTTCACGTTGGCCACACCGTCCACGCTGACGTTGATGAACTCGTTGGTGGGCACGGCTTCGGAGGTTTTCACGTCCACTTGCATCACACGCAGGGAGATCTTATCCACACGCTCAAAGAAGGGGACACGCCAGCCGGCCTTACCGATGAGGATACGGCGCTTGCCCAGACCGGAGATGATGTAGGCAGTGTCGGGGGGAGCTTTCAGGTAGCCGGCCACCAGCAGAATGATGACCAGCACACCGGCGATCACAGGGATCAAAACCGCAGGATTTGTGAAAATGTTGGGCATAATGATTTCTCCTTTTCTAAATATTTTCATGGGAATAAACGACTTGCGTACGCATCAAGAAAAAGCAAAAAGACTCTTCACCCGCTGCAGCGAATGAAAAGTCTTGTTGAATCTTTTGTCAGAAGATCTGCATCCGCCAGATCGGAACGATCGTACTGTTGGCGGAGGCACCACTGCAGCGAAGCAGTGCAACTACTCCCTCTTGATGGATTAAATATATCATAAGGAAGCAGCCCTGTCAAGGGATTTTGAAAAATATTTTCAGGAAGAGCAATTTCTGCGGAGCTTCCTTCAGCCCCGGGCTGATGCATCCTTCCTCCTGTAGGGGAGCCGGTTGGCCTTGCACCAGGCGACGGCATCCTGCAGCAGATGTTCCCGCTCAAAGTCTTTCCAGCGGCGGAAAATCTCCGGCGGTGTCTCAACAAAGATGTTAAAAGCCACAGCATAAGAGACCTTTCTCGCTGCCATGATCTTTTCCACGGTGTGTTCCGGAAAGTCCTTCATAAATGCTTTTTGCAGCTGCAGCATATTTGTCTGAAAAAGGGGAAGAAAGGCCGAATCCTCTGAAATGGGCTCCGCTCCGTTCCGGCCGTAAAGCGCCTCCAGCTCTTCCGTAGAAATTACCCTGTGCGCCTCAAGATCAAACCACCAAAGCTGCCGCCCTTCCTCGTAGCAGCGGCCGTAGTACAGAATATCCTCCGGAATAATGTCACGCTTTGCCATAAAAATGCCCCCAATCAGTAGTACAGCTCCCGCAGGATCTCTTCACAAGCGGCTGCATCCATGCCGCATTGGATTCTGGGGTCATAAAGGAGCTTAAGAATCAGCAGATCCATGTCGCTGAGGCCGGTGTTCTCATCGGAATACTGGTAGACGATGCTGTCCTCACGCAGAACGGTATCGGTGATGCCCAGCATATTGATGATCTCCTCCGGCAAAATGCTCAGTCGGGCGCTCTGGTCAACATCCAGACAGATGCCGATGCTGGCGGTGTGGATCTCGTTGCTATCGGTGTAGTACCAGAATTCCACAGCGCCGTTGGCAAAGTCACCGTGAACCGCCTGGGAGAAGCGTTCCTCAAAGGGTTCACGCTCCACAAAGTACAGGGTAAGATTGGCAAAATCCCCCTCCTCTGCCGGATAGAGCCCCGGAAAACCGGGTATCTCATTCAGCTGGGCGAGAAAGTCCTCCAGTGTCTGAAGATCCTGCTCCGAGGGGCTGCCCTCCAGGTGGTAGTATATGGGAGAGATCCATTTTTGCACCAGCGAGGGGTCGCCGTCGCCGTTGTTGTATTCCACGGATAAAACCACCTCATTAAAATAGGTGATCACATCCTCCACCGTGTACTCCGGCAGATACAGGGGCGAGTGCTCCGGCAGAGGCTCTGTAGAGGGCTCGGTTTCCGTTGGCGGCTCTGTCGGGGCTTCGGTGGTGGAAGGGGCGGTGGATTCGGTGGTGGAAGGGGCGGTGGCTTCGGTGGTGGAGGGTGCTGTGTCGGCAGGCACAGTGCTGCTCTCCGGGAGCCGGGGAAGGAAGGCGCAGGAGCAGAGCATCCACAGCGCCAAAAGCAGCATCAGAAAGGATGTATATTTTCTCACAAGAATCCCTCCTCAAGATGAAAATCGGTCAAATTCAGTTTATCACAGAACGAAATCTCTGTCAATCCTTTCGGCAATCCGGTTTTTTTACTTGACGAAAAAGCAGGAAAGTCTTAGAATGAAAGAACCAACCGATATTAGGGGTAGCTTATGACAGAGCAAGAGAGGACAAACAGGGCATGGTTTGACCGGCTGTATGCCGAGCAATACTTGCCCTTATACAATCATGCCTGTTGGCGGCTGCACAAGCTGGGCCTCACCGGGGGAATGCTGGAGGAGTTGGCGCACGACGCTGTGCAGCTAAGCTTCACCGTGGCCTGGGAGCAGGCGGAGGCGCTGCAAGCCATGGAGCACCCCAGAGCCTGGCTCTTCCGAGTGCTGCAGAATAAGCTGACCGACAGCCTTCGGGAGGAACAGCGCCTCCGGCAGCTGCAGCAACGGCTGACGGAGCGTCGCACGGAAGCGTGTGACACGGAAAATACGGAGTTTCGGCTGTTTCTGTCGGCACATTTGTCGCCGGAGGATCAGCATCTGGCTAGCCGGATCTATATCGACGGGGAGTGCCCCTCGGATTTATGCCGTGAAATGGGCATCAAACGCTCCGCTCTGTCCATGCGGCTGCGCAGAATTCATCAAAAATTAGAAAAATTTTTAAAATAATCAAAAAAAGAAGTGAATTTTCCGGCTTCATTTCCGATATTAATAGTAGAGGAGGGCACAGATATGTCAGGGCAAAAGTTTGAACACCGTTCCGCAAATGAAATAGAGCGCCTGCAGCGCATGGGCTTTGATGAGCTGAATGATTTATTGTTGCAGCTGTCTGAGCAGCCCGGGTCTGCCCAAAGGGATGCCTCTATGGAAAGAATATTGGAGGTGATGAGCGAAAAAACGGAATATCCTTACACGCTCACGGAGGAAGAACGCTCCGTACGTCAGGAGGAGTTCTGGGAAAACTACTGTGGAACCGCCTTCGAAACCGAGACCGACGTCGTGCCTGAGTCTCCACCAATTTACGCTTCTTCCCAAAAGAATACCCCCAGGAAACCCGTGAACCGGATCCTCCGTGGACTGGCCATTGCCGCCCTGATTGCGGCGCTGCTTTGCTGCGCCGGTGCGGCCTTTGGCGCACGGCTCTATGACCGTATGCTCCGCTGGAACCATGGCACGGTGCGCTTCCTTCCCCTCTCTGAAGATATGCCGAACCCCGTCCGGGAAACAGACGAGGCGCTCACGCCGGCCGCCTATACGCCTGCCTTTGCCGAATTAAAGGAGGCCCTGGCAAGCTTCGGTGTGCAGCCCCACCTGCCCCAATACTTACCCGGAGAGCTCACCTTAGATCAGCTCTATGTGGAGTCCGAGGGCGAGAATTTCTCTGTGGATGCAGCCTACACTTATGACGGTGGGAAAGTTAACTTCGACTATTCCTACTACCCCAACCCGGGTACAACATACCGCTCCTATTATCATGCAAATGAGGGAGGGGTTGCTACCTGTGTCAAGGATGGGACTATGTATTACTTCCTGCGTAACAACGAGAAGTTGCAAATCATTTGGTTTGAGGGCGATCTGGAGTGCAGCATCTCTGGTAACTTTACGGAGGAAGAGGCAAGGAAAATGGTGGATTCGATCCCATAGGAGTAGATATTATGAAATCCTTCCTCCGTAAGACTCTGCTTTTCCTTCTTTTATCTGCCTGCCTGCTGGGATGCATCTCTCCTGCCGCAGCGGCGGAGGTGCCGGATTCCGGCATTTCTCCTCAGGCAAGCGATTTCTTCAATAATATTCGATATGAGGCCTCCCCTATCGGGAATGGAAAGCTCCATATTTACTTCAAAGTCATAGCCACGGACACGATGGCGAAGTTGGGGGCGACCAGCGTTGCCATCTATAAGGAGTTGCCCAACAGCGCCGGCTATTCCATGGTGCATTCTTACAATGCTTACAGCAGTCCCTCTACCCTGGGAACCAATACGATGTTTTTTTCCTTTAGTACCGACTATTCCGCAGATGTAGGCGCAAATTACTACGCCTCCTTTGCGTTTTACGCTCAAGAAAGTGACGGCAGCGACGAGACAGAATACTACTATTCCCTCGTTGTAAAAATTACCTGAGCAACTCAAACCCCATCCATAAATCAAGCACAAGAGGCTGCTGCAAAAGCTTTGCAGCAGCCTCTTTCCCATACCCCAATCAAACCCTTCCCGGCTCCGCCGACAGACAGATGTTTGACGGCATATATATCCCAAATCCATGCCGGAGGAACACCTTTGCAGGAATACAAACCCACGAAATAAACATTTATTAAAATTTATAAATATTTGCTTATTATTGACTTGACAAGCTATGATCCCTATGGTATACTGATCACAGGGAACAGGAGGTGCGCAATATGACCCAGAGAGAACGCCAGATTTTGCAGTGGATCGAGGCCGATCCTATGATCTCCCAGGAGCGCCTTGCGGAGAAGGCCGGGATCACCCGTTCCTCCGTTGCGGTACATATTTCCAACCTGATGAAGAAGGGCTATATCGCCGGTAAGGGCTATGTCCTCCGCTCCGGTACCTATGCCGTAGTGGTTGGCGGCGTGACCATTGACATCGGTGGCCGCAGCTATGCGCCTCTGGTTGCCCAGGATTCCAATCCCGGCAAGGTGCGCATCAGCCTGGGCGGTGTGGGCAGAAACATTGCCCATAACATGAGCCTGCTGGGTCTGAATGTGCGCTTTCTCACCGCCTTTGGCGATGACCTCTACGCACAGAAGGTAGCAGCCTCCTGCGGCGAATTGGGCATCGACATCAGCGATTGCCTGTCCGTTCCCGACGGAGCCACCCCCACCTACCTTTTCATCAATGACCATGACGGCGATATGGCGCTGGCCCTGTCGGACATGGACATCTGCGAGAAGATCACCCCTGAGTATCTTGCCACTAAGCTCCCCGTGCTGAACAATGCCCAGCTGGTGGTTGTGGATACCAACATCCCCGAGGAATCCATCCGCTATCTGGCGGAGAACTGCACGGCTCCCATTTTTGCAGACCCCGTTTCCACTGCCAAGGCGGTGAAGCTCCGCTCTGTGCTGGGCAAGCTCCACACCCTGAAGCCCAACCGCATGGAGGCCGAACTTCTCTCCGGGGTGAAGATCACCGACCGTGAGAGCCTGGAAAAGGCAGCCCAGGTGCTGCTGTCCACCGGCCTGCATCGGGTCTTCATCTCCATGGGCACCGAGGGCGTGTTCGCCGCCGACCGGAAGCAGACCCTGATCCAGCCCTGCTGCAAGGCGGTTATGCGCAATGCCACCGGGGCAGGGGACTCCTTCATGGCGGCGCTGGCCTGGGCCTACTTAGAAGGCACGGATCTGCAGACCACCGCTCTTGCCGCCGCTGCCACCGCCGCCATTGCGGTGGAGGGCGCCGAAACCATTAACCATGACCTCTGCGCCGATCTGGTGCGCCGGAGGATGGCAGAAAATCAATAATTAAAATTAACATATTATCTGGAGGAACAAACTATGCTGAACAAGTATCTGGACATCAACCCCGAAGTAGCAGAGGCTCTTGCCAACGGTAAGCCCGTCGTGGCTCTGGAATCCACCATCATTTCCCACGGTATGCCCTATCCCCAGAACGTCGAGACCGCTCTCACTGTGCAGAACATCATCCGTGAAAACGGCGCTGTTCCTGCCACCATCGGCATCATCGGCGGCCGCCTGAAGGCCGGCATGACCAACGAAGAGATCGAGTACTTTGGCAAGAAGGGTGCCCAGATTGCCAAGGCCTCCCGTCGTGACTTGGCTGTGCTCTGCGCCCGTAAGGAAGACGGCGCTACTACCGTCGCCACCACCATGATCATCGCCCACATGGCCGGCATCAAGATCTTCGCCACCGGCGGCATCGGCGGCGTGCATCGTGGCGCTGAGGTCACCATGGATATCTCCGCTGACCTGGAAGAGCTGGCTCAGACCCCCGTTATGGTCATCTGCGCAGGCGCCAAGTCCATCCTGGACCTGGGTCTGACCCTGGAATATCTGGAAACCCACGGCGTTCCCGTCCTGGGCTATGGCACCAAGGAGCTGCCCGCCTTCTTCACCCGAAAGTCCGGCTTCAGCGTAGACTACCGTATGGATACCCCCGAAGAGCTGGCGGTAGCCTTCAAGACCCAGGCTGACATGGGCCTGAAGGGCGGCATGCTGGTTGCCAACCCCATCCCCGAGGAGTACTCCATGGACGAGAACGTCATCAACAAGGCCATTGCCGATGCCGTGGAAGAGGCCAAGACCCTGGGCATCTCCGGCAAGGAGACCACCCCCTTCCTGCTGGCCAAGATCAAGGAGATCACCGGCGGCAGCAGCCTGGAGTCCAACATCCAGCTGGTGTTCAACAATGTCCGTCTGGCTTCCAAGATCGCCAAGGCATACTGCGAGAACTAATTCCCTCCATATCCAAAGAAGCTGCCCGAAACCGGGCAGCTTCTTTTTCGTGAATGATGAAATCTTTTTCATCCTTTCCATAAGAAATCGGAGCAGCCCGTTTCGGGTTGCTCCGATGCGTTTCTTTTTGCTTAGTCGGCCAGCTCCCGAACCAGGGCTTTGCCCTCGACCAGGTTGGCCATGATCAGGGTGCCACGGATGGCCACCTGGCGCTCCAGGAGATCCGTGAGAATGACCATGTCGTCCTGACATTCAATGGTCATGACGTTCTGCATGGCGATGTTCTCAGGGGTCAGCTCGTTCTTGTAGACGGTGGAAAGGCACATGGCTGCTTCCTCCTTACTTCAGGGATGCCAGCACCGTGGCCAGGCGCAGGTTGCCCTTTTCGAACTCACTGACAGCGGTGAGCACCTGACGGGCGGCGGCTTCGTTGCCCAGCTGCTCCAGTTTGCCTGCCAGCTCGGCCAGCTCACGGGCGTGGGCGGCATTGTGGTTGACCATGTACTGCATCAGGGCCAGCGTCTCCTGCATGGGGTCGCAGCCGGCGCAGCTGCTGCAGCTGTGAGTGCAGCCGTGGTCGTGGTCATGGCTGTGGTCGTGGTCGTGGAGATGCTCATGGGAGTGGCTGTGCTCCTCGCCCTCGTGATGGTGGCTGTGGCTGTGCTCGTGGGTATGGGTCACGTCCCCATGGCTGTGCTCATGGGAGTGGCTGTGCTCGTGGTGATAGAAGGTATTGAACATCATATAAATGACTCCTTTATAATATAAGTGTATCTATTATAGCGATTTCCCTCGGGATTGTCAACGGCAAAGGAGATCGGCATATTGCAGCCGCACCAGCTTTTCCAGATCCGAGGGGGCGGCGCAGATCTGCAGACCGATGCGCCCGGCGCTGAAAAAAATCTGCTCCTGCTCCGCTGCGGTGGCGTGGATGGCTGTCGGGAAGGGCTTCTTCATGCCCACGGGGCTGCAGCCGCCGTGGATATAGCCGGTCAGGGGCAGCAGCTCCTTCTGGGGCAGCATGGCGATGCTCTTTTCCCCCACGGCGGCAGCGGCCTTTTTCAGATCCAGCTCACCGCAGACGGGGATCATGAACACATAATGTCCGCCGCTTTTTCCTGTGGTGACCAGGGTTTTGTACACCCGATCCGGGTCCTGCTGCAAATAGGCGGCCACCTCTGCGCCGCTGATGACACCCTCATAGCTGTGAACGGTATAGGGCAGCTTTTTCCGGTCAAACTGACGAATGGCATTGGTCTTATCCATGGGACACCTCCTGTGAGAATTCCGCTTTTTTAACGTAATCGATGAAGGCACGCAGGCTTCGGGAGATCCATTTGCTGCGGTGATAGATCAGCTGCTTCCAGATGTCGATCTCCGGGTCCGTCACGTCCAGATAACACAGCCGTCCCTCCTGCACCGCCTGACGGGTGGCCAGCTCCGGCAGAAAGGAAATGCCGACACCCTTCTCCAGGGTGGACACAATGATATCCGTCCGCCCGATCTCCAAAATGGGCGTCAGGCGCAGGGAGCGCTTTTCCAACGCCTCATCCAGAACCCGTCGGTAGCTCATACCCTTTTCCGTCAAAATAAAGGGTTCGTCCAGCAGCTCCTCAATGGATAGCCCCCGTCTTTTGGCAAGTGGGGAGTCTGTGGCGGTGACAAAATGCACCTTCGCCCGTTCCTCTCTGGCAATAATATACTCGGGGCTGTACACGTGGCTATCCAGAGTGTGGATGATGTCCGCCTCGTTGCGATCCAGCATGCGGAACATATCCCCCGTGTCTGCTGTGGAGAATTTCAGGCGGATCTTGGGATAGTGGCTGTAAAAATCCGCATAGTTGGTCATCATCATGGCCTCGCAGATGGAGTCCGGGGTGACAATGTGGACAAAGCCCTCGATCTCTCCCGTGGGGTGGAGCTTTTCCTTCACCTCGCCTGTGAGCCGCAGCATCCGCTGGGCATAGTCCAGCAGCTCCAGCCCCTCCTGGGTCAGGGAGATATTGTGGTTGATCCGCTCGAAAAGACGGCAGCCCAGCTCATCCTCCAGCTGTCGGATCTGGAAGGAGATGGTGGATTGGCTATAGCCCAGGGCCTCCGCTGCGGCGGTAAAGCTGTTTTTCTCCGCTACCTGCTGAAAGCTGTGTAGATTTCGAAGCTCCATAATCCCTCCATCGAAAATTTCGATTAAACCAATCTAAACTATTTGTTTTACTAATCTGCGGCATTATTATATACTAAGCCAAAGAAAAAAACAAGCCCGGAGGAAACTTTTATGCCCGAGATCAAATTCTACCACCGTCCCGCCGTCCCCATGGAGATGCATAAGGTCAAAATCGTCCAGCGTCTGGAGCTTTTGCCCGCAAAACAGCGCCTGGAAAAGATGAAAGAGGCCAATTTTAATACCTTTGCCCTGCATAACAAGGATATCTTTGTGGATATGCTCACCGACTCCGGTGTCAATGCCATGAGCGACGATATGCAGGCCGCCATGCTCCGTGCCGACGATGCCTATGCCGGCAGCGAGACCTTCTACCGCATGAACGACAAGCTGACGGAGATCTTCGGCATCAAGCATTTCCTGCCTGCCCACCAGGGCCGTGCCTGTGAGCATATCATTGCCGTCCACTTTGTCAAGCCCGGCAAGACCGTCATCATGAACTACCACTTCACCACCGCCAAGGCCCATGTCACCAGCCTGGGCGGCAAGGTAGAGGAGCTGGTTTCCGATGCCGGCCTCATTACCGCCAGCGACCTGCCCTTCAAGGGCGACATGGATCTGGATAAGCTCCGTGCCTGCATCGAAAAAGAGGGCGCTGAAAATATCGCTTACCTCCGCATGGAGGCCGGCACCAACCTCATCGGCGGTCAGCCCGTGTCCTATGCCAATATGAAGGCCGCCACCGATATCGCCAAGTCCTATGGCATTCCCACCGTTCTGGATGCCTCTTTGCTCCAGGACAACCTCTACTTCATCAAGACCCGTGAAGAGGGCATGAAGGACAAGTCCATCCGTGAGATCACCCGTATGATCGCCGATCTGTATGATCTGGTCTACTTCTCCGGCCGTAAGTTCGGCTTCGGCAGGGGCGGTGGCTGCATGGTGCGTGACGAGAAGATGTTCCATGAGATGGAGGACTATGTCACCATGTACGAGGGCTTCCTGACCTACGGCGGCATGTCCGTCAAGGAGATGGAGGCGCTGATCGTGGGCTTCGAAGAGACTATGGATTTCGATGTCATCTCCCAGGGCCCCCAGTTCATCCGTCACTGCGTCAACGAGCTGGTCAAGTGCGGCGTTCCCATGGTGACTCCCAGCGGCGGCCTGGGCGCGCATATCAATGCCCGTGCGCTGGCGCCCCATATTCCCGATGAGGAGTACCCCGCCGGAGCTATCACCGTAGCCATGTACCTCTGCGGCGGCATCCGTGGCATGGAGCGTGGCACCCTCTCCGAGGAACGCAACCCCGACGGCACCGAGCATATCGCTGCGGTGGAGATGATCCGTCTGGCCTTCCCCAGAAGAGTGTTCACCCTGTCCCAGACCGAGTACGTCATCGACCGTGTGAAGTGGCTCCACGACCATGCCCACCTCATCGGCGGCCTCCGCTTCACCCATGAGCCCTCCACCCTCCGCTTCTTCACCGGCAAGCTGGAGCCCACCTCCGACTGGCCCGAGAAGCTGGTTGCCGAGTACGTCAAGGACTTCGGCGAGGATCAGTAAGCAGGTGATGATTTGCCCGGAAGGGCATGAATTGCGCCGAAGCGCATTTTGCGGCAGCGCAATTTGGACAGAGAAAATCTGAAAGCGCCCATATCAAACCATATGCTCTGAACGGCACCCGTTTTGGGTGCCGTTTTTTGTGCATGGAACTGCCATCTTGTAACAGAGGTTGCCAAGTGGAAAGAGGTATTGTGAAAATTTAAGAAAAAAATGTAAGAGAAAATATGCAAAAGTCGCTTTAAATTGATATAAAACAAACAAGTTAAACAAGTTACGAATGTCGATTTTTCCAAATTTTTCTTTTTTCTCTGGTAGTATTCTACAGAAATGAGCGACGATTTTTGGTGAAAATGACTTTATTTTTTTCAACTCCTTTCGGAGATTGTGAATTTTTGGGCAAAATGTTGTCAGAAAGGGCGGCGGTTGTTTCTTTTACCCAAAATCGGTTTACTTTTTTCAGAATTATTGGTAATTTTTAAGAGTAGCCGGTAAAAACTGTTCGGCCGTCTTTTTTTACCGGTAATTGTCACATATGTTACATGAGTCTGTAACAGGAGGGAAGTTAATTTGAAAAAGTATCTGATTCGAAACTGTGAATTGGCAAACTTCGACACCATGACGACTTCTACCCGTGAGATTCTGGTAGAGGGCGAGCGCATCAG
>JAFUPG010000005.1 GCA_017481325.1 Oscillospiraceae bacterium | reverse complement strand
TTTGTAACTTCTAAAGCTTTATATCTTTGCATAATCGTTTTTCTCAATAATTGTATTAATGCTTACAAAATGCAACGAAGGGTCACTTTCAGAAAGTAAAGAATAAGCTGTTACAGAGTACTACGGCTTCTAACGATGGCGAAGCAGGTTTCGGCGCACCCATTGGTTGCGCCCTACGGAGGCGATCGATCGTACGGCAAACAGTTCGATAAACATCAATTTGACTCTATTTCAAATCCCATCGGCGGAGCCGATACCTCAGTTATTAGCTCTTAGTTATTAGTCCTTAGTCTCACCGATAAGCATCTGTTTGCCGCAAGATCCTCCGGATGAATTGCCCCTATCGAGGCATGCGCCGTAAGGCGCAAATCATGCCCGTCAGGGCAATTCATGCGGTGACAGCCGCAATTCATGGGGCAAAGCCCCAATTCATGCAGCGCAAGCCGCAATTCATGGGGCAAAGCCCCTATTCATGCAGCCCTCGGCTGCAAATCATTCCCGAAGGGCAAGGCTCCCACCCCTCAGCCCAGCTTCCGACCCCTGTCCCTGACCCGGTGGTTACGGTTGTACCACCGGGCGTAGGTCTCATAGGCGGCACGGAACTGCCGCTGGGAGTTGATCAGGCGGTCGGTGTCGCCGTTGGCATCGTCCATACGGCTCTGGAGGTAGCGCAGGTACAGCTCCCCGGCATAGGGCTCCTGCACCAGCAGCGGCTGCTCCTGTTCCCCGTCATAGCCGGAAAAATCCTCCCGGCAGCCCTCATACTGCCCGTGGATCTCCTGAAAAATCAGCCCGTCCAGCCGGGTCAGCCACTCCAGCTTCTCCTCCCGGGAGAAGCTGTTGGGCTGCAGCAGATCTACCTGCCGGATGGCCTCCGAAACGGTCATAACATCCCCTCCTTGCGGAAAATTCATCCGTTGCCCTTGTGCTTTTCAAAGGCCAGGGCGGCATCCAGCGCCAGCTCCCGGTTTTGCAGCAGCTTGGCCACGCATTCGGGGACCTTAACGGTCTCGCCCCGGCGGATCAGCCAGGTTCTGGCGTTGACGGACACAAAGAGATCCTCCTGCTCGTTGCGGCTCTTAGGCAGCCGCAGAGAAACGGTTTTTTCCATGGCTCAGACCTCCTCAGTTGGCCACAGCGGTGGCGGAATAGCGCTTGGAGCAGCTCTCCACACGCACCAGATAGTTCTCCACCAGAATCTGGGCGGTTTTCAGGGCCTTCCAGCCCACGGAGCTGCGCTGATCCAGGGGATCGGCGGTGCCGGAGCTGCCCTTCTGCTTGACGATCATCTCCAGACCGCCGCCCTGGACGTCAGTGACACCGTAAGCGCCCTCGCCCAGGAACAGGGTGGTAAAGACCGCCAGACCCTGAGGACAGGTCTCGTCCCGGTAGATCTTGGCCTCGGTGGACTGGACAAAGCGCACGCCGGCCAGCTCACCCAGCTCGCCCTCGAAAAGGGCATCGGGATCGGCATACTTATGGGCATCGATCCACTCGGGGTCACGCATGAGGTCGTAGGCCACGTAAGGGTGGATAATGGCGACATACTTGCCACGGATGGTGGGGGCATTCTGGGCACGGAGCTTGGTCACAGCCTGCTGTACCGCATCCACGGTGAGCACGGCGGTCTCATCCAGCTGTTCACGGGAGGTGACCTCCACCTCGCCCTGGGCGGTCTGCTTGGGGCAGAAGCTGACATTGGTGCCGGTCTGCAGGGCATTGCGAACCACGGTGTCCAGGGTCTGACCGGCCTGACGACCCAGCAGCTTGGCGGATTCCAGAATGGTGTTGTCCAGAGCGGTGAGCTCCAGCACGTCAGACTGGACGATGTAGTCGCCGTACTGGCTGACGGTGGCATTGACGGTGGACACGTTGAGGCTGTTGCCCGCAGGGGTCACGCCCTCGGTCAGAGGGGTGGTGGCCTTTTCCAGGGGAGAGAACTTGCGGAAGGAAATGGTCTTGCCGCCGCCTCTGGGAATGGGACGCTTCTGGCCGAACTGATCGTGGATCAGATTGGCGCCGGCCTCATCGATGAGGGTCATGTCGTAAAAGGTTTTCATCTCGGCACTCAGGCTGTCCTGGGTGCTGACCTGCGCAGCAAAAAGCTGCAGATCCATAAAATCAAAATGCTTGTTCATACGATTTCTCCTTTCAAAATAAATGGTATCAAATAGAAGCCAGTCGGGGAACCTAAGGGCTAATATCTAAGAACTAATGGCTAAGGACTAATAGCTAATAACTGAGGTATGGGCTCCGCCCATGGGATTTAAAATTGAGTCAAATAGATGTTTATCGGTGAGGCTAAGGGCTAATGGCTAAGAACGAATAACTGAGGTATCGGCAGCGCAGCTGTCAGCGACGAAGGAGCGCTACAGATGGGTTGTACCCCTTGCGGGTGCTCCGCCGATGAGTATTCAAATTAGTGCTTATCGAACTGTATGCTTCCGGCCAAAACCTCATC
>JAFUPG010000065.1 GCA_017481325.1 Oscillospiraceae bacterium | reverse complement strand
TCCCATGAGATTGCCACGGCTCCCGTGGGGAGCCTCGCAATGACATAGCGGAATATGAAACCTTGCTCATAGGCTGAAAATCATCCTAATACGGGAGGCTTTGGCTGCGGTAAACTGTTCGACAAATTTCTGTTTGACGGAATATATATTCCAAATCTGTGCCGTAGGCACACCTTTGTCATTAGTCATTAGCTATTAGTTTGCAGCATTAAGATGCTGCGCTAAATTGACCTTTACAGCAATCCTTCTCAGCCCTTTACAGCGCCGGCGGTGAGGCCGTTGACGATGTTTTTCACCAGGCAGAAGTAGAGGATCACAATGGGGACGGCGATAAAGACGGAGCCTGCGGCAAAGCGGGCAAAGTGGGTCTCCGGCAGGTTGAACAGCCCTACCGCCACCGTCCAGGTTTCCCGATCCTTCAGAAGCAGCTTGGGCAAAAGTACATCGCTCCAGGGCCAGGCGAACTGGGTCAGCATGGTATAGACCACCATAGGCTTGCTCAAAGGCAGGGTGATGGAGGTAAAGACCTGCAGATTGGTGGCACCGTCCAGCCGTGCCGCCTCAAAGACCGTGTTGGGAATGGAATCGAAATAGCCCTTCTGCACCATATAGTTCACCGGGGTGGTAGCGGCATAGAAGAAGATCAGACTCTCCAGCCGGTCAATAAGCCCCAACTGGGTCATGATAATGTACACGGCGGTCATGCCCATAAAGCCCGGGAACATCCCCAGCACCAGGGTGGTCATTTTGATGGTATCTCTGCCCTTGAAACGGAAACGGGACATAACGTAAGCCGTCAGCAGCACCAGCACCGTGCCCAAAAGGGCGCTGCAAACCGCCACATAGAGGGTGTTAAAAAACCAGGTCTTGTAGGGATAGAGGCCGTTGACATCGTCGGTAAACAGCTCCACGAAGGTATTAACGCTGAATTCCCGAGGGAAAAAGCCCTTGAAATCGTAGAGGCTGCCGGTTTTGGACAGGGAGGCCAGAATCAGCCACAGACAGGGGAAGAGAAACACGGCGGACATCAAAAGCAGCACCGTATAGGTGATCACATGGTCGGCGGCTCGCCTTGGGGTGAGTTTTTTCTTTTTCATTGGTAAGTATCCTCCTGACGGAAGGCTGCGCTGCGGACATAGACGGTGAGGGACAGGGCGGCGGTGATGAGGAAGATCACCAGGCTGATGGCAGCGCCGATGGCATAGTAATTGTTGTCCACCGACAGCTTGTACAGCCAGTTGATCAGCAGATCCGTGTCGCTGGCCAGGAAATAGTCGGCATAGTTGGAGATCACCCCGTCCCGGAGGAAGAAGAAAATGCCGAAATTATTGAAATTTCCCACAAACTGGCCGATGAGCACCGGGGTGGTGGAGAAGAGGACGAAGGGCAAGGTGATCTTGCGGAACTGCTGGAAGGGGGAGGCACCGTCCAGAGAGGCGGCCTCGTAGAGCTCGGTGTTGATGTTGCTTAAAATGCCTGTGGTCATGAGCATAATGGAGGGGGTGGAGATCCAGGCATTGACAAAGAGGCCGATGCCACGGGCCCACCACTTGGCGGAGGCATCGTTGGTCAGGAAGAAGATCCGCATCATCCCCGCCTCGTCCAGATAGTAGTTAATAGGGCCGGACTGGGAGAAGAGATATTTGAAGCCAAGCATGGAGATAAAGCCGGGGATGGCATAGGCCAGAATGGGGAAGGCTCGCCAGATCTTCTTGCCCTTGACGTTTTTCTTGTTCAGCAGCAGAGCCATGCCCAGGCCGATGGCGAAATTCAGCAGGGTAGAGAGAATGGCCCAGAGCACGTTCCAGCCCAGAATTTTGACGAAGGTACCGCCCAGCTTGCCCAGGCTGAGAATTTTCCGCCAGGAGTCCAGAGACCAGCTGGCCAGCTTGGGGTAGACCACATCGCCGCCCAGGTTGGTAAAGGCGATGCAGATCATAAACACGATGGGCAGTATGGAGAACATGGCCACCCCCAGCACGGGGAAGGACAGGGCGCTCACATGGAACTTGCTGTCCGTGGCGGTCTGCAGGCTCTGGCGGAAGCGGCGGGGCGGAATGCCCTGCTCTGCCTGACGGGCGGTAAAAAGTGTATCTTTTACATTGGAAATATGAATAACGATAGCAAAAATCAGGATAAAAATGGAAAATAGCCCCAGAATCAGCATGGTCAGGGAGTTATCGCCTGCGATCCCCAGCCAGAGGTTTTCCTCCCTGGTACCCAGGGTGAAAAAGCCCATCAGATCCGTAAAGCCACGGCTGACGAAGTAAAAGAGGAACACAAAGAAGCACAGCAGGTAGAAAAGCCCCTTGACGATCTGGCCGTAGCACAGCTGCCCCAGGCCCATGACCACCATGGAGAGCTTCACCTGCCAGGGGCTGCGGCGCAGCGCCCCGGCAGCGGAGAGGAGTTTCTGTTTCATCTTGCAGCCCTCATGCCAGGGTCTCGATGGCATCCCGGATCTGGCTCACCAGCCGCTCCAGACCGGCCTTGATGTCCTCGTCGGTCTCGTAGAGCAGGGCCTCCCCACGATCCTGACGGTAGGGGTCGGTGGAGAGATCGATGAGGAAGGACTCCGCCGGAGTCCACAGCTGGCCGATCTCCGTAATGGCAGGCATAATGTGGATCAGACCCCGATCCAGACGATCAAAGAGAATGCCCACCACGGCATCATTCTCGGAGATGGCGGTGGCCGCATCGGCACGAGCCGGGGCAACGCCCAGATACTCATGGCGCAGCAGCGCCTGGGCATAGGAGGTGGCGAACTCCACAAAGGCCAGGGAGGCATTGGGGCACTTGGTGTAGGCGGAGATGCCGTAGCCGTTGATGCCGCCCATCATGGCGGTCTCCAGGGTCAGCGCCTCCATGTCGGTGATGGTGTCCTCCCAGCGGTCGGCGTTCAAATCGGCGCTCTTGGGGAGACGGGGGACGGAGATCATTTTCAGATCCGCCTCGGCTTCCTCCTGTGTCCACTTGCCGGTGGCCACCATGGAGCGCAGGAACATCCGGGAGACATCGGGGGTGGTCACGGTGCAGAGCATGACCCCGTCTGCCAGATACTGGTAGGCGGCAGAGGAGAAGGCGCTGTCTAAAATCTCGGTGTTGTTCATCTGACCTGCCCACTGGCGGATCATCCGTGCGCCCTTGTAGCTCTCTCCGGCGGCAAGACCGATGTCCGAGGGATCGGTGCCGTTGCTGCCAAAGATGTAAGCCCCGTAGGTCATGAGGTAACCGCTCATAAAATAGGTATCTACGGTCTCGTCCAGGTAGCCGTATTGGGTTTTCTGGCCACCCTCCTGACAGAGCTGGGAATAGGCATAGAGGGCGGTGTAGGTTTCGAAGAAGTCCGGCGTGCCGTTTTGGTTCACGTCCCACTGCTGCTGCCAGCCCTCCGGCAGCATGGACTCGATGTAGTAGAGCATGCCCGACTGCACATTCAGAGGAATGCCGCAGTAAAAGGTCTCGCCGTTCATGTCAGTGGCATAGGCATTCCAGGCGCTCTGGGGGATCTGCTCATAGCACTCCATGTCGTAGATGGGCAGAGGGAGCAGGTGCTGCTTGTCGGCATATTTCATTAGGATGTCATTGGCCTGATACCAGACATCGGGGCCGTAGCCGTAGGGGCCGTCGGTGGCCAGATCGGAGTACTGGTCAATGTTCATGCGCTCGGCGGAGATGCCCTGATCCTTATATGCCTCGTTAAAGGCGGTAATCAGCTGATCCACATAGCCCAGCTCCACGGCGGTGTCGTTCTCCAGCACCTTGACCACAGCGCCTTGTTCCAGCTTTCCGTCAAAGCGGGCCATGACCTGCTGATAGAGGTCAGAGGTATCCACCTCCGGGGTCTCGGTCTCCTCGCTGCCGCAGCCCCAGAGCAGGCCGAGGCAGAGGCATAAAATCACTGCGATCCAACGTTTCATGGTTCATCCTCCTGTTTCTCGATGATTTCAAATCCATAGGGCGCAAGCCCCTCCTTGGGGCGATCCGTGCCGTTGACACGGAGTGTCAGCTGCTGTGCCGCAGCGCTGCGGCACAGGGTCACAATGCCCTCCTTTTCTGTAATGCGAAGGCGGCCTGCAGAAAGAGCAGGCTCTTTTTTGTAGCGGCTCAAGCGGGCAATGAGACGGAAGGTCTCCTGATCCCAGTTTTCCTCGTTCCAATCGAAGCAGCGGCGGCAGTCGGGGTCGTAGCCCCCGGACATACCGATCTCGTCGCCGTAGTAGACACAGGGAATGCCGGGGTAGAAGAACATGAGCGCCAGGGCGGTGCGCAGCTTCTGCTTATCCCCCGAAACCCGGGTGAGGAAACGATGGGTGTCGTGGCTGCCTAAGAGATTCAGCATCTTTTCGTTGGCGGCCAGGGAGTAGCAGTGGTATAGCCGCACCAGCCGATCCCGAAAACCGGAGGCATCCAGAGTCCCAAAGGCCAGCAGATCCAGAAGCGCCTTGGTGAGGCCGTAGTTCATAATGCCGTCGTACTGATCGCCGTTGAGATAGTGGGTGGCACGGTGCCAATCCTCCCCGATGATGATGGCATCGGGGCGCTGCTCCAGCACCGCTTCACGGAAGGCTCGCAGGAATTTGTGGGAGATCTCGTCAGACACATCCAGCCGCCAGCCGTCAATGCCGCAGCGCTCCATCCAATCCCGGGCAACGCCGCAGAAATACTCGATGACGGCTTTCTCCCCGGTGTTGAGCTTGGGCATGGTTTTTACGCTGCCGAAGGTCTCGTAGCTGCCATCCTCCAGCCAGAGGAACCAATTGTAATAAGGAGAGTCCTTGCCCCGTTTTTGGGCATCTACGAAGAAGGGGTGATCCACGGAGCAGTGGTTAAAGACCCCGTCCAGCATGACCCGAATGCCCATTTTATGGGCCTTCTCTGTCAGCTCCAGCAGCGCCTCGTCGCCGCCGAAGGCGGGGTCTACGTGGGTGTAGTCCGTGATCTCGTACTTGTGGTTGGTGGGGGAGCAGAAGACGGGGGTCAGGTAGAGTACATTGCAGCCCAGCCGCTCCAGATGCTCCAGATGCTCCGCAATACCCCGGAGGTCGCCACCGAAATAACTCTTCGGGGTGGGCAGAGCGCCCCAGGGGTCTGTGATATAGGAGGTATCCTTTTTGAACTTACCCACCGCAAAGCGCTCCGGGAAGATCTGGTAGCAGACGGCGCTGGGCACCCAATCCGGTACGGTCATTCTATCACAGGCGAACTGGGAGCAGTACTGGAAAAAATTGAAATAGCCCAGGTCGTGGTCAAAGCACTCCGTCAGCCCCTCCTCGCAGAGGAAACGGGTATTGCCATCGGCGCAGTGCAGCTCAAAAATATAGGCAAAACGGCGATCCGTCAGGGGGACAGCGCCGTAAAAATAGTCCAGCTCAGAGTCAGAAAAGGCGCAGACCATGGGCGCAGTGAAGCGCTCTATGTGCCAGCGGTTCTTGTTGCACTGGTAGATCAGTGCCGCCGACCGAAGCAGACCCTTTCGCACCCGAAACCGCAGGTGCATCTGCCCTTCCAAAGGGCAGGCATCCACCGTGCCGGGAATGTGGGACAGGGAAAAATTCAGCATGTATTACCTCGCTTGACAGTTTTTTTCTCATATGATAAGATGGTGCTATGAAGAAGAAGTACACCATGAAGGACATTGCACAGGAGTGCGGCGTCTCCACCGCCACGGTCTCCTACGTCCTAAACGATGTGCCGAACCAATCCATCAGCGCAGAAACCAAAAAGCGGATCCTGCACGTGGCAAATATGGTAGGCTACGTGTCCAGCGCCAGCGCAAGAGCCCTGGCCACGGGCAAGACCAACCATTTCGGCGTGTTCGTCCCCCACGGGGAGAACAGCGCCCACAAGCAGAAGCTGCTCCAAGCCTTGGCGGAGGAGGCCGAGAAGGCTGGCTATCAGTTGGTTCTGCTGACGGGAAAATGCCTGCGCCAGCAGGTGACCAACGTGGATGCGGTATTCGCCATCGATATTACGGAAGAAGAATTCCGAATTCTGGGTGACAACAGCTTTGTCCCCCTGCTCTATCTGGATGGACAGATCCAAAACGACCTGTTCTACTGCATCACCCCGGATGCAGCGGCGCTGCGCCGCCAAAGCGCCGCCCCCAAGGCCGCTCTCCTCTGGGAGAGACCCAACTGCGCCCCTTACCGGGACTATCTGCTGGGTTTTTTCTCCTGCCTCACAGATGGCAAAACTCTGCCTGAGGATACCGCTCTTGTGCTTCCCGAGATCGACTACGGTCTCTATGCCCGGAAGGCGGTGGATGCCGCTCTCCGTGCCATGGCCAGAGAAGAGGCCGCCGGCGCACACCATATCCGAGTTTGACAATACAGCGTGCCGATGGAGGGAATATTCTCCACCGGCACGCTTTTTCTTTATGCTACGGTCACTTCGCCGGTGGCGGGATCAAAGGTGATGGTATAGGTGCCGGGGGCGACGGTGATGTTGCCCATGTCCTCTGCGCCGAACCAGTTCTCGTTGGCTACCTTGCCGCCGCAGCCGTAGGCCACCTTAAAGGCCACCATATTATCGGCCCAATCCACGATCTCCTCCTCCGTGAAGGTGACGGTCAGGACATACTTGCCATCCTGCTCCTCCATGCGGTAGGCGGTGTTTTCCGCAGTGGCATCGGCAGCCCAGCCGCCGTTGCCACAGGTGCCCACCACATAGTAGGCAGGCGCTTCCGCAATGATCTCGCCTTTAAGGACGGGAGAGCCATCCACCAGCTCCAGCTCGATGAAGAACATATAGTGGCCTTCCTCCAGAACGATATTCTTGCTGTTGTTCTCGCTGGAGTACCAGGCATCGGTGGCGGCGTTCTTCACGCCGAACTCGCCGCCCTCGGCAGGCACATCGGCCTCGCACCACCAGATCAGATCCTCGCCGTTGCGCTGCATATCCTGGCCCGCCCAGTCATTAAAGGAAGCCCAGAGCTTCATATCATAGCTCAGTTCCGTCTGGGGCTTCTCGTCCGCATCGCCCAGGCGCTCATAGGACAGGCGGCACAGGGACAGGGTCTCCGCATCGGTCACCAGGATCAGGCGGTACTTGCCGTCCTCCATGACCTGGATGTTGGCGCCGGAGTCAAAGGCATTTTCGCCGCTGCACAGCACGGCGGTCTCGGACTTGTCTGCCAGATGACCGGCATCAATGCTGCTGGAATTATCCCAGGCATAGCCCTCGCCGATGACGGCGATCTTAAAGGCATCGCCCTTGTAGAGGTTCACATCAATATAGAAGGTGTTGAATTCGCCCTCCATGGGCTTCAGCAGGTAGTCATCCTGAGGCCAGATCTTACCCCAGGCATTGTCGGGGTAACCGGCCAGGGCACCGGCCAGCATCCAGGGGCGCTCGTCCACCTTGCCGGACTTCCAGGCCACAAAGACCTTGGTGTCGCCGGTAATGGGCTGGGTGAAGTCAAAGGGGCGCTTCAGGGCGGGGGTGGCATAGAAGCCCTCCACAAGGTAGCCCTCCTTGGTTACCTCGGGAGTTGCGATGGTGCTGCCGTCTTCCACCTGCAGCTCCTGCAGCACGCTCTGATCCGTGCTGTCCTGGAAGATCACCGTCCAGACGGCAGGCTCCGTAGGCTCGGTGGATTCGGTGGTGGACTCTGCGGCAGGCGCCTCATTGCAGCCCCAGATCAGCATCAGGGCCAGGATCAGAAGGCAGGATAATAAGGCTCGTTTCAGCGTTTTCATAGTAAGTACCCTCCTGTAAGATTTTGTTGCAAACGGTTTACTTAACCGCTTAAGTATTGTCATTATATGGCAGAAATTTCTCTTTGTCAAGCCCTGATTTGTGGAATTTGTCTGTTTGTAACGCTTTTATGAATTGCCTTGCAAAATCTGCCCGGTCTGTGTTATAATAAGAAAAATGCCCAAAGGAGCAAAGGATTATGTTTTTAGATGCAAGCCGTGTACAGTACCGCAAGCCCCAGCTGGTGGAGGTCATTTGCCAGCTGCGTTTTCCTGCGATTTTGTCCATCGGAGCCAAGGACCCTGTGGATTTCCAGGAGCGCATCCGCAGAGAGTATCCCCGTTACACCCGTAACATCGAAAAGCTGCCCCCCAAACTCATGGGACAGCCCGGTAATATGAAGCTGCAGGAGCAGCCCGACGTGGTCAATCACCAGTTCCTCTCCGCCGACGGCCGCTGGAAGGTAAATATGACCAATACATTCATCGCCCTGGCCACCCCGGCCTACACCACCTGGGAGGACTTCGCCGCCCGTCTGGATGCGGTGCTGGCCAATTTTGTGGAGGTTTACGAGCCTGCCTTCTTCGAGCGTATCGGCCTCAGATACATCAATGCCTTCTCCCGCCGTGCCCTGGATCTGGAGGGCTACAACTTTGCCGACCTGATCCAGCCTGCCTATCTGGGTCTCATGGGCGAGGAGGATGTGCAGGAGCGTAGCTTCCTCCATGCCTCTCAGGAGGCGGAGCTGAACCTGGCCGGCGGCTGCCGTCTGAAGCTCAAGTGCGGCCCCGGCATGGTCAAGCGGGGCAAGCAGGAGGACAAGGAGATCAAGTTCATCCTGGATAACGACCTGTACATGGCCGGCAAGGTAGAGATTCCCTACTGCGCCGCCGCCCTGACCACCGTTCATACCCATGCCGATCGGGCGTTCCGGGGCGCCATTACCCAAACCCTCCACAATGCCATGGAGCCGGAGGAGATCTGACAGGAGGAGCATAAATGCCCTTTTTCTACTATTACGACTGGAGTTATCTGGTTCTGGTTCTGCCTGCCGTGATTTTTTCACTCTGGGCCAGCAGCCGT
Organism: Oscillospiraceae bacterium; assembly: GCA_017481325.1. Next base: position 13,121 of record JAFUPG010000065.1, on the reverse strand, counting down.
GTCAACAGCACCTTTAAAAAATACAGCCAAATACGCACCTACCGTGGCATGACCGGCGCCGATGCCGCCAGAGCTGTGCTGTCTGCCAACGGAGTCAGCGGTGTGCGCATCGAGCACGTGTCGGGAAATCTGACGGATCATTACGACCCCAAGAGCAACGTGATCCGCCTGTCCGACGATGTCTATGCCGCCTCTACCCCTGCTGCCATCGGCGTGGCCGCCCACGAGGCCGGCCATGCGGTGCAGTATGCCCAGAATTACGGTCCCATCAAGTTCCGTGCCGCCATTGTCAAGGCCACCAACATCGGCTCCAAGCTGTCCATGCCTCTGATCCTTATTGGCATTCTCTGCATGGCGCTGCCCATGTTCGCCGCCCTCAGCGACTTTTTCTACTATGTGGCGGTATTTGGGGTGCTGTGCTTCGGTATGTGCGTGCTGTTCCAGCTGGTCACTCTGCCCACGGAGTACAATGCCAGCCGCCGTGCCCTGAAGGCCATTGAGAGCAGCTACCTCCTCACCCCCGAGGAGCAAAAGGGCGCCAAAAAGGTGCTCTCCGCTGCCGCCCTGACCTATGTGGCCGCCCTGGCGGTGTCGCTGACACAATTTTTGCGCCTGCTGATGATCGTAGGCCGCAGAAGGAGGGACTGAGCCCCCTTATGAAGGATATCAAAGCAATTATTTCGAAAAATATCACCGAGCTGCGGCAGAAGGCGGGCATGACCCAGCTGGAGCTGGCAGAACGGCTGAACTACTCCGACAAGGCGGTGTCCAAGTGGGAGCGTGGGGAGTCCCTGCCGGATATCACCGTGTTGCTGGAGATCGCCAAGCTCTACCAGGTTACTTTGGACTACCTGGTAGAGGAGGATCATGCCGCCCCCAAGAAGCAGAAGCGTGAAAGCGGCCACCGCTACAACCGTGGCTTTATTACGGGCATCTCCGTGCTGCTGGTGTGGTTTGTGGCGATGCTCAGCTTTGTGCTGGTATCCCTGATCGCCCCGGAGGAGCAGTTCCAGTGGCTGGCCTTCCTGGCGGCGGTACCGGTGTCCTGCATCGTGTGGCTGGTGTTCAACAGCGCCTGGTTTGACGTGCGGGTCAATTACCTCATCGTCTCCCTACTTATGTGGTCCGGTCTGGCTACGCTGCATATCTCCTTTTTGGCTCTGGGCATCAACATCTGGCTGATCTACCTCCTGGGCATCCCCGGGCAGATCATCATCCTCATGTGGTCGGGCATCAAGATCCGCAAAAAGCCCACCGAGTCCAAAACAGACGCAGAATAAGCAACAATACGGGGAACAATTCGACAAAAAATCCATCGCAGCCACGGCTTGCGAGGGATTTTCCATGTCCCTGCACCGATAAACGGAAATTTACTGGAACATCTTAATACTGCAAACTAATAACTAATAGCTAATGACTAAGGTGTGCCTACGGCACGGATTTTAATTCATCGGCGTAGCCGATACTTCCGGGAGGAGACCAAGGGGGCGCTTTACGGCATCGTCCCCGAGGCCGCCTCCGGTTTTTTTACTCTTTTTTGTAAATCACCAACACATTGTCCAGAGATGTGTATTCGCTGTATCCGTTCTCTTCCAACAGAGCGATGAGATTTTCAAAGCCGTTGGCTTTGCCGCCGGTTGCGTATTTTTTGTAATCGTTGCCGGCGGATGGCCTCAGAACCACATACGTAGTTTCCAGCAGATGCGCTTCAGAGCAGTAGCGAATATCGTATAAGACTTCCCGTTGGGACAGATGGGCGGTGTAGAATGTGGTGGCAGCGACCGATGCATCGTCGGGGATTGTGTCCAGGGTATCACGGAGCTGCTGATAACCGTCGTAATGCCGGATCGCTTGCGCCGGATACTTCATGGCCTTTGGCACCACAACAGCACCAAAACATGCCGCACTGACAATCGCTGCCGCAGCCAGGGCAAACATGCGCTGCCGGTTGCGCTTCAAGTCTGCCAGATTTACCACGGTCAGATACATCAGGAATGCCGTGGAGCCAAAGGTATACTGGAAGAAAATATCATGCTGATACGGATAGTCCGACATGAGGTTGACCAGAATATAGGGAATCAGCAGAATATACCGCTCATACCGTCTTGTCAGCAGCGGCAGTCCCAGCAGAGGAAGAAGCGTCATGGCGATGAAATACAGCTTTTCCGCATCGACACATTCGTAGATCGCTTTCATGGGGCTGAGAATCACGGACTTTATGACGGAAATCAAAGAGGTCGATCCATCGTACATAAAGTTTTTGTATCGGTAGGTCATGACACCGTCACCGCTTTTTGCAAGATATCCGGTAACGAGGAAGAACCAGACAAGAGAAACAGCGAGCAGCACGATTCCCGTAACGAGATTCTGTACATCCGACTTCTTGAACCGCAGCGCCGTTTTCACGACCAGCCAGAGAGCAACCACTGCCACATAAACTGCGGCATCCTCTTTGACCATCAGTGTAAGCAAAGCGGCAACAGCGGTAATGGCCGTGCTCCTTTTACCGATACCGTAAAACAGCCAGAGGAGCAGGGGCGTGAGAAAACAGTTTTCGTGAATATCGTAGCTTGTGCCGCCGGAGAACGCCGGGTACAGAAGCAGCACAGCACACATCGACATCCGCTGTGCGCCGGTCAGGCCATGGAGTTTTCCGATTTTCCAGAGAGGGATCACCGCTGAGGTTATGACCGCCGCTTGAAGCACCTGCAAGGTGGCAGGGGTGGGAGCCAGCCGGTAGAACGGCAGCAAAAGGTAGTAAATGGGAGAGACATGAACAGCAAAGTGAGACAGCTGACCATCCCGTTCCAGAGTCGTCGTTGGCAGCCCCGACACCTTCATATTGTAAAACATCTGGGAGAAGATGCCAAAGTCGAATGTTGGGGAGCTGAAGCTGTACACCCGTCCCACGGTCCAGGCGCTGACAAACAGGAAGAAAACAGCAGACAATCCCACTGTGATCCAAATGTACGATTTGTGCGCTTTCTTTCCGGCGACAACAGGCTCCGGGGATTTGTCCCGGCCACAGATTCCGAAAACAGCCAGGATAAGCAGCACCAATAGGCAAGCCACCAGAAAGGGCCATGTAAAGGAGACCCTCAGTGCGGCAGTCGCAAGAACCGCAAATGCGGCAACAAGGCACCAACGCTCCGCTTTCTCCGTCTGAAGGAAGAGGGAAATTCCGGTCAGCAGGACGGCAATGCCGCAAGTAAGGCCAAGCACCCGGACAAAGGACATTTGCGCCAGAGCCTCCGACCTTACGGGATTTTGCAGATCTTTTGGCAGAAGGAAAGTCTCTATCACAACAGCCAATAGCCAGGAGAGGAGCATGCGGCGCAGAGTATCCGCCATTTGGACTTTCGTACGGCTCTTTAACGCAGGCATTTTGAAGCCCCCTTTCTGTTAGGGCAAGACCTTTTCTTTACCCCTTCAAGCAAAGCGCCGGGAAGCAGGGAAACCATAAAAATGGGAACCGTAATACAAAAGAAGACAAGCGCATAATGCGCCGGGGTGTGCCAAGCCGGAACCAGTTTGTAGCACCACGCATCAAACAGGTGGGATAAAAGGTATCCGCCATAGCAGCCGCTGGCACAAAAAGCCAGAACAGGACGAAGGGCCGCCGGGATTCTGACCCGGTACAAGGCCACAAAAAGAAACACAACAAGGAAGACGACCCACAGATCCGGGAACTCCCATGTCAGTGCCTCGCTTAACTTGCCATCTGTGGAAAGAACTGTGGCAGCGCCCAAAACAGCGGCCATCATGACGGCTCCGGCTATAGCGAGCCAGAAATTGAGCTTTGGCTGAAGCCTGCGCACAATGGCTCCCAAAATGTAATAAGTCAGAGGGTAGATGCTGCGCCAATAATCCGGAAGCACGACCCATGGAGTAGCCCCCGGCAGTGCAGTAAGAATCAGCATGACGATCCCCAAGCCCAGCAGCCCCTTTGCGCTTTGCAAATGCCGCAAAAGGAGATTCACAAAGGGGCTCAGCAAAACCAGCCCGATATACATTTCGACATACCAGCCGTAATAGACTGCGGTGAAGCCGAACAGCCGGGCAAGCCAAGTCCCCAGGGTCTGAATATCTCCAAAAAGGAAATGGCGGACAGGAATGGAGATAACAGCGGCAAGAAAATAACCCAGAAGCACCGGCACAAGTCCACGGTAGCAGGCGCTTACATCGGTTTTCCCGGATTTCAGATAGCCGGTCAGCATCAGAAACAGACCAATGCAGCTCACACTCAGCCATCGAAAGCTGCCTGCTAACCACATGGCGACCCCTGTTTGCGGCTCGGAATAATAGCCATTGTTCAAAAAGGAATGGAACGTCACCACAAACAAAAAGGCGATGCACCGCAGCAAATCCAATCCCGGTTCTCGTTTGGGCATAGAAAAGACACCTCCTGTACCCACATGGTACAAGAGGTGTCTGTCATAAACTTGGGATAATTCTTACAGATTTCTTTCAGTTTTGGGAAGCCGGACAATAGCGCTGAATTGGTCGCCGTCCACACTGATCCGGAAGGAGCCGCCAACGGACTCCGTATAGGTCTGCGCAATGGCGAGACCCAGACCGCTGCCCTTTGTGGATCTGGCTTTGTCACCACGGGCGAAGCGCTGCAGGATCTCATCCGGCTGAAAGTCCATTTCATAGGAGGCGGTATTTATCATGCGAATGCGGTAGCTGTCGGCTGTTTCTCCGATCTCCAGGTAAATCCGGGTGCCGGCAAGGGCATATTTGATGGCATTGCCCAGCAGATTGGCAAATACCTGGTGCAACCTTGCTCCATCGGTAACTACCGGGATGGAGTCCGCTCCATACCGTCGCCGTACAGTAAGACCGGCGTTCACAAGCTGATCGTCGAACAGGCCGATGGTCTGCTCCAGCAGTCGTACAAGGTCGATCCGGTCTTTTTTGCTTTCTGCAACGCCGCTGGAAACCTTGGTCAGCTCAAAGAGGGATTCCACAAGCTCATTCATATACCCGGCCTTCTGATGCAGGCGGTGAAGCTGCTCCTGCCCCTGGGGAGACAGGGCTTCCTTTTGCAGCAGCTCACTGTAGCCGAGAATGGAGGTAAGCGGTGTGCGGAGATCGTGCGAGACGTTGGCAATCAGCTCCACCTTAAAGCGCTCGCTGGTGACAGCCGTGCGAACGGCTTCCTCATGCTGTGCCTGCACATCCAGAAGCTGTGCTTCCGCTTGGGCAAAGGCGCCGTCGCCAACGGTGATTGGCCTGCCCTGCTGATAGTTACTAAGCTGCTTTTTGAAGTGGCTGAGATCCGTGCCGTACTTCCAGAGGCACAGGATGCCAAAAACAGAAGTTGCCCCAAAGCCGGCGACACAAATCCAAAATGCTCCATAGCTCCGTGCCCCCGAAAAACAGGCAAGAACGGCGAAAGGAAGGAGAATCCAGGCAACAAAGACCAGTAAGGACAGCTGCGGTGTGCGACACCCCTTGGCAATTCTCTGCACCGAGCACCAGGAAAGAGAAAAACCTGCCCGAATCCAGCCGTACAATTCTCTGGCACAGAGCAGTATCACAAAGGCGCAAACAAACGCAGAAAGCAGGAGGAAGATCTGCGTTGTGTCCCACCGGAAGCTGTGCGCCATAGTGATCGATATGTGATATGCCGCTGCCAGCAAGGCAAGAGCGAAGCAAAGGCCGTCCGGCCCGAGAATTGCATTTTTCTGCGACAGCACAAAGCACCCAAGGACTCCGGCGATCATGGCGGCAAGGGAAAGGATCATACCAAGCGGTCGCTCTGAGCGGGCGTTTTCCACAGGCACATTTCCCGGGGGTTCTGATACGACGATGGTGGATGAGACGGTCCATTCTTCGCTGGGATGCACAGTTACAACCGTTGAAGGAGGGATCGATTCCTCTGTAGGTGCATAGGTTGTAACAACACTGTACTCGGTACGCTCCTTCAGCATCGGATGCCCAAAGGCCCAGCACACAGCCGCAACGAAAATCAGGAGTATGGCAATGATGTTACGGCGCTTCAAAGACATATCCAATCCCCCAAACGACTTTCAGATACTCCGGCTTTTTGGGATTCAGCTCCAGCTTTTCCCGGATGCGGCTAATGTGAACCATGACCGTGTTCTCCACGGCATAGGCATCGCTCTCCCATACCCGTTCATAGATTTCCTCCGCAGAGTAAACCCGGCCGGGATTGGACATCAGCACCTGGAGGATCTTAAACTCCGTTGCGGTAAGCCGCACGGCCTCGCCCCGGACAATGAGCTGTTTTGTGGCGATATTGAGAATTATGCCGCCGACCCGGATCTGGTCATTGGATTGTGTTTCCCGGATAGAACCCAGATCGTCATAGCGGCGAAGGAGTGCCTTTACCCTTGCAAGCAGCTCCTGCTGATAGAAGGGCTTGACCAGGTAATCATCCGCCCCTGCTTCCAGGCCGAGCACACGGTCTGAGCCCTCTGCCTTTGCGGACAGCATCAGGATGGGGACATTGTGATTTTGGCGGATCCGCATGGTGGCAATGATGCCGTTGCATTGGGGCATCATAACATCCATAATAATAAGGTGTGGGTGTTTCGTGTTCACCAAATGACAGGCAGCTTCGCCATCGTGCGCTGTCAGCACCTGATAGCCTGCCTGCTTCAAAGCGGTTTCGATGATGTTGACGATAGAAAAATCATCATCAACCACAAGAATCTGATACATTTCTGCCATAGGAAGCCCTCTAAATCCAAGATAGTTGCCTGATTTCTGCAGCAGGCTTATGCATCCTCGTAGGGTGTATCTGCCACGCCTTCTTTTTGCAGGCGGCTGACCAGGCGATCCAGCCGGGGCTTCAGGAGGCGGTGGAACCAGCCCCGGGCGCCAAAGAGCCGCACCAAGGTGGGGCTGAGAGCATAGTAGGTACGAATGAACAGCCGACCCAAGGCTGTCTTTGCCAGTTTGTCGTCCCGATAGCGGCGCAGTGTCCACACCTGGGGACAGTCGTAAGAGCCGTAGACCGCCGTTGCCACGTAGCAGCCGCCCTTTTTCAGCTTGGGCGCAGTGTAGTGGGGGTGATACTTGCGGATCTTTCTACCATAGGAGTACAGCAGCCGCTCACTGGCTTTTTTGTCCTGCAGCGCCGGATGGAGCAGGCCGTGCAGCCTGGTTGCAGCCTCCCAGCATTGGGCGGCGAGGTCGCCATAGGCATCCTTGCAGATCAGGATCAGCAGGTCGCCCAGATGATAGAGGGCATCACGGCAGGCCGTTCCCTCTGCCACAAATTTGGCATTTTCAAAGATTTTGTTCCGGGTCACGTGGTCATAGTGGGCGCTTTTGGAGGCGTAAAACAGATGGTTCAGAGCCTCGATCATGCGGCTGCTCAGCTCCTCCAGAGCCTCCCGCTCGGCCTTGGGCTCTGTAATATAGTCCCGTACCAGCTTCAGCACCATAGCCTGACAGTCATACAGCTGCTCCGCCATGGCGGCGATCTCGCTGTGGCGGCAGTTCATAGCCTCAAAATAGACGGCATAGAACCAGGCATCCCAGTAATTTGGCTCCTTCAGCAGCGCCAGCTCATAGTAGCGCTTGGCTCTCTGGTGCTGCCCGGCTTCCATGGCACGGCGGGCCAGCAGACGGAGCTTTTCTCCGTCCTCAGGGTCTGAAACCTGGTCGGCGTGCAGCAGCTTGCGAGCCTCATCTACTGAATATTTCGTTCCGCAATAGCGGCAGACATAGAGTCCGTGTTCTTTTACCAGCATGTTGCTGCCGCACATTTCGCAAATCATTGCCTGCATGGATTCTTCCTCTTTCGCCGTAAGGATACAGTATAACACCTCTATCATATCACATTCGCCGCCGGAACGCAATGTGAAAAACTGCCCTGCAAGAAAAGCCGATCTTGCAGGGCAGCTTATGATAAAAATCAGTGCTTTCGCCAGGTGGCCGGCCGCAGCAGCAGAACCATGGGGAAGAGCTCCAGTCGACCCAACAGCATATCCAGGATCATGACAAGCTTGGACAGGTTGGAGAAGTCAGCGTAGCTGCCCATGGGGCCGATCATGGCGCTGGTGCCGGGGCCGATGTTGTTCAGGGTGGCCAGAACGGCGGTCAGGGTGGTCTCTGTGCCGAAGCCGTCCAGAGAAACGATCAGCACAGAGCTGATCAGCAGAAGGAAGTACACAATAAAGAAGGCGGTGGTGCCGTGGATGACGTCCCTGGGCACTTTTTTGCCGTCCATGGTCATGACTTCCACGGAGTTTGGGTGTACCAGGTGGCGGATCTCCGCCCGGGCAGCCTTCCAGAGGATCAGCATGCGGCTGACCTTAATGCCGCCGCCGGTAGAACCGGCGCTGGCGCCCACGATCATCAAAATGGCCAGAATTACACGGGAAAACTCCGGCCACTGGGAGAAGTCCGTAGTTCCGTAGCCCGTGGTGGTGATCACGGAGCCCACGGAGAAGGCGGTGTGGCGGAAAATCTCCTCCTTGGTCTCAAAATAGCCGCCGGTGGTGTAGAGATTGATACAGATCAGGACAATGGCAGCAAAAATAATGGCGAAATAGCATTTTATCTCGGAATTTTTCCATGCCAGCCGGAATTTTCGGCATAGGAGGAAGAAATAGATAGAGAAGTTCACGCCAAAGAGGATCATAAACACCGTGGTCACATATTGCACAAAGGGGGAATAGCCGGCAAGCCCGTCGGCACGGACGGCAAAACCGCCGGTGCCTGCTGTACCAAAAGCCAGACACACGCTGTCATAGAGGCTGATCTCGCCCCAGCCGCAGAAGTTACCCAGCCGATAGACCAGGATCTGAACCACGGTTATGGCAAAGTAAATGCCGTAAAGGATCAGGGCGGTGGTGCGCATTTTGGGCACCATTTTGCTCACCGAGGGGCCGGGGGATTCTGCCTTCAGCAGATAGATGCTGTCGCCGGACAGGGGGACAATGGCCATCATAAAGACCAGAACGCCCATGCCGCCCAGCCAGTGGGAGAAGCTGCGCCAGAGCAGGAAGCACTTGGGCAGCACTTCCACATTTTTCACAATGCTGGCACCGGTGGTGGTAAAGCCGGAGACCATCTCAAAGACAGCATCTAAGTAAGAGGGGATGGCACCGCTGACGGTAAAGGGGATCGCACCTATCAGAGAGATCAGCACCCAGGAGAGGGAGACCATAATAAAGCCCTCTCTGGCATACATGCGCCGGTCTTTTTTGGGGCGCAGCAGCATCAGAAGACTGCCCAGCAGGGCACTGCCTGCAGCAGTCAGCAGCAGATGCAGCCACTCCCGTTCCCCGTAGCACAGGGCGACGATCACCGGCAGCAGCAGGAAGCCTCCCATCAGCAGGAGCACACAGCCCAACAGGCTCAGGATCATTCGGTAGTTCATGCCTTTGCTCTCCGTTTGTCCAGAATATCGTCCAGGTCGTTGAGGCCTGTGACGGTAGTGACCACCACAACGGTATCGCCGGGTTCAATGGTGTCCTTGCCGGAGGGGGTCAGCACCTTGCCGCCACGGTTAATGGCGCCGATCAGCAGACCCCTTTGCAGCTTCAGCTCCATAAGCGGCACGGAGCAGACCGCTGATTTTGCTGTGGCACGGAACTCCAGCGCCTCGACCTTGCCGCCCACCAGCTTGTACAGGGTCTCCACGTTGGAGCCCATGGAGTTCTGCAAAGCACGGACATAGCGCAAAATATGGTCAGCGGCAATGTCCCGGGGATGGAACACGCTGCCCAGATCCAGGGAGTCAATGATGCCGGCGAAGGTAGTGCGGTTGACCTTGGTGACGATTTTTGCCTTGGAAATGCTGCGGGCATAGAGGCTCATAAGCACGTTTTCCTCGTCCACGCCGGTGAGAGAGGCAATGGCATCCATCCGCTCAATGCCCTCCTGCGCCAGCAGACGCTCGTTGGTGCCGTCGCCGCAGATCACATCGGCCTCAGGCAGCGTTTCGGAGAGGTACTCGCAGGTTTCGTGATTGGTCTCGATGATCTTCACATCGGCGCCGTAGTCCAGCATCTGCTTGGCCAGATAAAAGGAGATCTTGCCGCCACCCAGAAGCAGCACTTTCTTCACGGGATCGGCAGCGATGCCGATCTTCTGGAAAAATTTCGCCGCCATTCGGGGCTTGGCGACAAAGCTGATGCGGTCGCCGCCCTTTAGCACAAAAGTGCCGGAGGGGATAAAGACCTCGTCGCCCCGCTCCACAATGCAGATGAGAATGCCGGCCTGGATCTTGCCCAGTTCCATGAGCTTGCAGCCGTCCAGAGGGGAATTTTCCGGGAGCTGCACCTTGTGCAGCTCGATCTTGCCCCGGGCGAAGGAGTCGATCTTGATGGCAGAGGGGGCACGGAGCAGCCGTGCCATTTCCGAAGCGGCTGCCAGCTCCGGGTTCAGGGTCATGCTCAGACCCAGCTCCGTCTGCACCAGACGAATGCCGGAGGAGTATTCGGGATTGCGCACACGGGCGATGGTGTTGCCAACGCCCAGTTTTTTGGCAATGAGACAGGCCAGCAGGCTCTCCTCGTCGGTGGAGAGGACGGCAATGGCCAGATCTGCCTTGTCCACACCGGCCTCCAGCAGGGTCTCCTTACTGATGCCGTTGCCCTCTACCGCCAGAATATCCAGCGAGCTGACTTCTTCCAGGGCTTCGGGACGGGTGTCTACCAGGGTGACCTGATGGTCCTCTGTGGCCAGCCGCTGCGCCAGGGTGGTGCCGACCTTACCGGCACCCAGAATTACGATTTTCATAGAGGCGATCCTCCTATAAAAGGAAGTGTTTATTATAATAAAATACCACATTTTTCATCAAAAAGCAACTACCCGATCCTTCCCTCCAGCTTTCGGCTCAGAAGCAGCGCAAAAAGGAGTTTCAGGAAGTCAAAGGGCAAAAATACCAGGCAGGAAGTCGCAATTTTCGGAGAGAATCCGCCTTTTATGGCAAAACAGAACCAGGGGAGACCCAGCAAATACAGCGCTGCCAGGCCGGAGAGGGCGGCTAAGATGCGGAGAAAAAAAGGACAGGGGCGCTTCTTTGTTAAGAGCCCCATGAGAAAGGCCGCCGGGATCAGCCCCAGCAGAAAGCCAAATCCCGGCCGTGCCACGTAGGTCAGACCGCCGCCCTCCGTAAACACCGGCAGCCCCACCAGTCCCAGCAGCACGTAAATCAGCTGACTGGCAGCGCCCTTATAGGGTCCCAGGAGAAAGCCTGCCATGCAGCAGAAGAAAAACTGCAGCGTTACGGAGCTGTAGCCCACGGGAATGCGAATCCAGGCACCTACGGCGGTCAGAGCCGCAAACAGCGCCGTCAGCAGCAGCCCTTTGATGCGGTTTTTGTCCAGGGCAAGCCCTCCTCTCTGCAAGAAAATACTGTTTTCTTATCATATCCTGCAAAGCAGGAAAAAGCAAGCCCTGCTTTTTCTTGACAGCAATTCCCTTTTCTGTTATACTTCTATTGATAAGGGAGGGATCTACCGATGAAACTGAAAAAACTTCTTGCGCTGATTTTGGCGCTTTTAATGGTCGTGAGCCTCTTTGGCTGCGGCTCCTCCGAGGAGGAATCCGAATCCGAGAGCACTGAGCCTTCTTCTGAAGAGGAGGAATATCTCCAGACCGTGTTCCGCAGCGACAGCGACCAGATGCTGTACTCCGACAACTCCTGCAGCTTCCGTCTGGTGAAGACCGGCAAGGATGCCGAGGGCAACTACTGCTGGACGGTGGAACTGAAAAACCTGACCAACAGCGAACTGCTGATGAGCCTGGACGATGTCTATGTCAATGACTATGCCGCCGATCCCTGCTGGGCAGTGACCCTGGCCGCAGGGGAGACCCGTGTGGCAGAGGTCAGCTGGTTTGCTTCTGATTTCAGCGCCTGCGGCATTACCACTGTGGGTAGGATCAATCTCCATTTCCGTGCCTACCCCAAGGGCAAGCCCCAGTCTCTGCTGGCGGATACGGATCTGACGGTCTATCCCGCAGGCATCGAGGCCTACACCGCCCAGTGGCGCAGCTGGCTCAGCACGGACAAGGTGCTGCTGGAGAGCGAGCTCTGTGCCCTGGCTGTCACCGAGATCATTGCAGACAGCGTCCACGGGGATGTGGAGGGCTTTACGCTCCGCCTGTATCTGGAAAACCGCAGCCAGACCGACGGGGTTTTCACCCTGGAGAATGTGATCCTCAACGGTCAGAGCAGCGACATCAGCTGGCTCCGTCCTCTGAGCGCCGGGAAGAAGTTCTTTGTGGATCTGCAGTGGTCGGACAGCGAGATGACCGAGCTGGAGATCGCCCAGGTGCTGAGCGTACAGCTTGACCTGGTGATGACGGATGAAGCCGGCAACGTGCTGGCACGTGAGACCCTGAGCTTCGAGCCCTGAGATAGAAAAGAAAAATGCCGAACCCATAGACGGGTTCGGCATTTTATGTTACTTGCTGACGGGGCAGGTCAGGGCCATAAGACTTTCGATCTGGTCGTGGAGGAGCTTGGCCTCCCGGGAGTCGGCGCAGCGGTAATAGACCTCCTTGCCCTCCCGACGGCTGACGATCAGGCCGGCGGCCTTCAGCAGCTTCAGATGGTGGGAGAGGGCGGGGCTGCTCATCTGCATCATGGCTGCCAGGTCAATGACGCACTCCTCGCAGTGGCAGAGGATCCAGAACAGGCGCAGCCGGTTTCCGTCGGAGAGCTGATGATAAAGGTCAGCCAAAGTTTCAAAGGCAGCTACCTCCGGCAGCTGCTCCAGCAAGCTGTGGCTGTGCTCGCTATGATGATGCGGCAACTGAATAGAATTCACGTTCAAGCCCTCCTTCGGCAGAGTATCTAAGGAAATTATAGCACAAATCTCCTCTCCTGTACACCCCGACTTTTCAGAAGAGGAGATGAATCACAAAGGTCAATTTGCCGGCCGGGTTGGAAACTAATAACTAAGAGCTAAGGACTAAAAACTGAGGTGTGCCTTCGGCACGGATTTTGAATATTTAGCCCGTCAAACAGAAATTTGTCGAACAGTTTGCCGCAGCCAAAGCCTCCCGTATCAGGAAGGATTTCGTACTATGAGTAAGGTTTCGTATTACGCAATGTCATTGCGAGGAGCGTAGCGACGTGGCAATCTGTATTCATAAAGCCTCCGTTTTGCACCAAATTCCCATATATT
>JAFUPG010000064.1 GCA_017481325.1 Oscillospiraceae bacterium | reverse complement strand
GAATACAGATTGCCACGTCGCTACGCTCCTCGCAATGACATTGCGTAATATGAAACCTTACTCATAGCCTAAAAATCCTCCTAATACGGGCGGCTTTGGGTGCGTCCAACTGTTCGACAAATTTCTGTTTGACGGGCTAAACATTCAAAATCCGTGCCGAAGGCACACCTTCGCTATTAGTCCTTAGTTCTTAGTTATTAGCTCCCAAACAGACCGACAAATTTCTGTTTGACAGAATATATATTCCAAATCCGTGCCGGAGGCACTCCTCAGTTTTTAGTCCTTAGCTCTTAGTTATTAGCTCCAAAAAAGACCGCCTCGGGCTGAGGCGGTCTTTTTATATCACGGAATTCATATGTAGACTTACACGCCCAACTGCTCCAATGCCGTGAGCTTCAGGCAGATGCAGAGGATCTCCATGGCGGTCTGCAGCTCGGCTACCGGGGGCAACGTGGGGGCAATGCGGATGTTGCTGTCCTTGGGGTCTTTGCCGTAGGGGAAGGTAGCACCGGCGCCGGTCATGACCACCCCTGCCTCCTTCATGAGCTGCACCACCTTTTTGGCGGTGCCGTCCATGGCATTGAGGCTGACGAAATAGCCGCCTTTGGGCTTTGTCCAATGGGCAATGCCCAGAGGAGCGATCTCCGTCTCCAGAGCATTGAGCACCGCATCAAACTTGGGCTTCAAAACAGCGGCATGGCGCTGCATCAGCTCCAGGGTGTGCTGCTTATCCTGCAGGAAACGCACATGGCGCAGATGATTCAGCTTGTCAAAACCAATGGTCTGGCAGCCGATGAGGGCAGTAATGTACTTCTGGTTGGCAACGCTGGCAGCCATAACGCCCACACCTGCCCCGGGGAAGGTGATCTTGGAGGTGGAGGCGAATTCATAGACCATATCGCCGTTGCCCTGTTCCCGGCAGAGACTCAGCATATCCCGGAAGGGGACGAATCCTCCCTCAAATTCATGGATGCAGTAGGCATTGTCCCACATCAGGGCGAAGTCCGGAGCGGCAGGCTTCAGAGCGGCAATGCGGTCGGTGACACGGTCGGAATAAATGATGCCGTCGGGATTGGAGTACTTGGGCACGCACCACATACCCTTCACCTGGGGATCCTTCACCAGCGCCTCTACCAGATCCATGTCGGGGCCTTCGTCGGTCATGGGGATGGTGAGCATTTCCATGCCGAAGGTCTCGCAGATCTTGAAATGGCGGTCATAGCCGGGGGCGGGGCAGAGGAATTTTACCCTTTCTTCTTTGCACCAGGGACGGGGAGAGTGGAGCAGACCGTGGGTATGGGCCTTGCTGATCAGGTCATACATCAGCTGCAGGCTGGCATTGCCGCCAACAAAGATCTCTTCGGGCTTGGTGCCAAGGATCTCTGCAAAGAGTTTTCTGGCAGAGGGCAGGCCACTGAGCTCGCCGTAATTGCGCACATCGATGCCGTCGATCTCATAGTCATCATAATCGACCAAAATCGCTAACATTTCGCTCACAAGATCCAGCTGCTCCTTACCGGGCTTGCCACGAGCCATATTCAGGCGCAGTTTTTTTGCCTTATAATCCTCGTATTTCTTCACCAGCGCCTCATATTCGGCACGGCGTTCCTCCGCAGTGTACAGTGAATAAGCCTTCATTGCGGTACCTCCTGTCTGTCTATGGTATGCTTAGGATGTTCTCAAGTATTCCGCCGGGCCGTCGTCGTCGGTGAGGATCAGCATGCGGCCGTCAATGCGGAATTCGTATTCCACGGTGTAGGGGCTGGCGCCGTCGGTGATGGAGCAGATCAGGCGATGACCCTCTAAGGTGCAGCTGCCGTAGAGCTTGCCGTAGTCGCTGCCTTGGTATTTCAGCTCTACGGTCATGGAGCCGTCTTCGAAGAAGCTGATGGTCTCCACCATATTCCGCTCTCCTTCGTCGGCACTGACCCAGACTCCCAGCAGCTCCCGGGGAAGGGTCATGATCTCCTGGGTGGATCCTTCGGTGGAAGCAGTATCCTCCGCAGAAACGGAGGGCAAGGTCTCCTCACCGCAAGCCACCAGGAAAAACAGAGCAAAAACGCTCAAAATCAAGCAAAAATACTTCATTCCGCTTTCTCCTTACCAAAACGGGCAGAAAAGCTCAAATCGCCGTTCTCCTTGCGGATGCAGACAAATCTGGTTTCGCCCTCATTGGAGCCTACCAGATGCAGCTTTTCCCCGGCGAAGCACTCCCGATCAAAGGCCACGTCCAAAGCGGTGTACTCGCCTGTGATATACTGCTCGGCCTCCTGAAGGTAGGCCACGTTGTTCAGATGGCCGTTGGCATCGATCTGCTCCGGACGCACCAGCCAGGTGCCAAGCTCCGTCATATCCGGCGAGGGCTTGAAGCGCAGAGGCTTGGTGGTGCGCTCAGGCACGGGAGTGGGGGCAGTGAGATACTCGGCGCAGACACTTAGGGGTTTTACTTTGCGTTCCCTCTCGTCCACCACAACCCAGGTCTGTACCGCCTGACCGGCCTCGCCCAGCCGGTCAAAAATGGTGAAGTCACGGAGGCTGAAGGCGGCTTTGGGGCTGCGCAGGAAGGTCTCTACCCGCAGCGCTCCCACAGGTATTCTCCGCAGACGGATCTGGTAGCGCACCAGCATCCACAGACAGCCGCACTTGGCTAGAAGATTGTCGTGATCCACCTCCAGCATATAGCTGGCGGCCACGGCGGCCTTCTCCAGGGCACGGGCAACCTGGGTCAGATTTTTTGCCCCTTCCGGGACAGTGATTTCCATACGTTCTACCATAGGATCATCCCTTAAAAAATATTTTTCCCATTCTACCACGGGAAAGGAGTTCCGTCAAGAAAAACCGTCATTTTGTTCCCAAATTTTCCAAATTCAACGGGGATAACGTACCGATAATCGGAAATTTAGCACAGCACCTTAATGCTGCGAAGGAATAACGAATGACTAAGGTGTGCCTTCGGTACGGATTTAGAATGTATCTCCCGTCAAACAGAAATTTGTCGAACAGTTTGGTGTAGCCAAAGCCTCCAGTATTAGGAATAATTTCGTACTATGAGAGAGACAACATATTACGCAATGTCATTGCGAGGCCACCTGTGGCCGTGGCAATCCGTATCCTTAAAACCCTCCGTTTTATACCAAATTCCCATATAATCGAAACATTTAGGGGAACGGATTGCCACGTCGGGCTTACGCCCTCCTCGCAATGACACAGCTTTTCGGCAGCCTCTGCCTCTATCGGCAATAAGGTTTTGGTCGGAAGCAAACAGTTCGATAAACATCGAT
>JAFUPG010000063.1 GCA_017481325.1 Oscillospiraceae bacterium | reverse complement strand
CTTCCTCCCATGAGATTGCCACGGCTCCCGTGGGGAGCCTCGCAATGACATAGCGGAATATGAAACCTTGCTCATAGGCTGAAAATCATCCTAATACGGGCGGCTTTGGCTGCGGTAAACTGTTCGACAAAGTTCTGTTTGACGGACGAAACATTCCAAATCCGTGCCGGAGGCACACCTCAGTTTTTAGTCCTTAGCTCTTAGTTATTAGTTCCAAACCAGCCCGGCAAATTTCTGTTTGACAGGCGAAATATTCAAAATCCGTGCCGGAGGCACACCTCAGTTTTTAGTCCTTAGCTCTTAGTTATTAGTTCCAAAACAGACCGGCAAATTTCTGTTTGACGGGCGAAATATTCAAAATCCGTGCCGGAGGCACACCTCAGTTTTTCGTCCTTAGCTCTTAGCTGTTAGTTCCAAACCAGCCCGTCAAATTTCCCTTTGCCGTTGCGCTGAAGGCGCTCCATGAAATCTTGAAAAAACTGATTTCCCCTCTTACAATTTTTGCCGATCTGGTATATAATAGCGGAGATAACAAGGAGGAGCAAATTATGCAACAAATTGGCTTTGATTACGATAAATATGTCCTTGTCCAGTCGGAGAACATCCGCAAGCGCATCGACCGCTTCGGCGGCAAGCTGTATCTGGAGTTTGGCGGCAAGCTTTTTGACGATTACCATGCCAGCCGTGTGCTGCCCGGCTTCCGTCCCGACTCCAAGATCCGCATGCTCATGCAGATGAAGGAGGAGGCTGAGATCATTCTGGTCATCTCCGCCGACGACATCGAGCGCAACAAGCGCCGTGGCGACCTGGGCATTACTTACGATCTGGACACTCTGCGGCTCATCGACGCCTTCCGTGATTGCGGCCTGTATGTGCCCAGCGTGGTCATCACCCGTTTCCAGGGGCAGAAG
This sequence comes from Oscillospiraceae bacterium, assembly GCA_017481325.1. Next base: position 5,467 of record JAFUPG010000063.1, on the reverse strand, counting down.
GCCGCCAACGCCTTCAGCCAGAAGCTGGAGCGGCTGGGTCTTCGGGTCTATCACCACTACGAGATCCCCGGCTACCCCTCGGACACGGAGCTGATCCTCTCGGACGAGGGCTTCGGCAAGAATGATTTCATCCCCACGGAGCGCTCTCTGGTGGTGGTCACCGCTCCCGGCCCCGGCAGCGGCAAGATGGCCACCTGCCTGAGCCAGATCTGGCACGAGCATAAGCACGGCGTCCGTGCCGGATATGCCAAGTTCGAGACTTTCCCCATCTGGGATCTGCCTCTGCGCCATCCCGTGAACCTGGCCTATGAGGCCGCTACCGCCGACCTCAGCGACGTGAACATGATCGACCCCTTCCATCTGGAGACCTACGGGGTCATGGCGGTGAATTATAACCGTGACGTGGAGATTTTCCCCGTGCTCAACGAGACTTTGCGGAGCATCTGGGGGGAGAGCCCCTATCATTCTCCCACGGATATGGGTGTCAATCTCATCGGCTCCTGCATCAAGGACGACGACATCTGCCGCCGTGCCGCCCATCAGGAGATCATCCGCCGCTACTATGCCGCCCGCTGCGCCGCCCGTCAGGGTCTCAGCGACGGCAAGGAGGCCAAGAAGCTGGAGATGCTCATGCGCCGCAGCGATATTCATCTGGCCTCCCGTCCCGTCATCGCCGCCGCCCTGGAGCGTGCCGCCTATGACGAGGAGCCTGTGGTGGCACTGGAGCTGCCGGATGGCCGCATTATCACCGGCGGCACCTCGGATCTGCTGGGCAGCTCCTCCGCCTGCCTGCTCAATGCCCTGAAGGCCCTGGCCGGCATTGACAAGGAGGTGCAGCTCATCAGCCGTGCAGTCATTGAGCCCATCCAGCACCTGAAGGTGGATCATATGCACAACCGCAACCCCCGTCTGCACACCGATGAGACCCTCATCGCCCTGACCATCTGCGCCGCCACCGACGAAAAGGCCGCTCTGGCCGTGGATCAGCTGGACAAGCTGAAGGGCTGCGAGGCCCATGCCACGGTGATCCCCGCCCGGGTGGACGAGACCATGTTCCACAAGCTGGGCATCAACCTGACCTGCGAGCCCGTGTACCAGAACCGCAAGCTCTACCACGGCTGAGTCATGTAAATAAGCGCAGCGCCTCTGGGGAAAAATCCCTCAGAGGCGCTGTTTTGCTGCCTTAGTCCCATTCGTCCACAATACGGTCGTAATCCGGGGTGGAATCCACGGCACCTTGATAGATCAGCTCGCCCTCCCGGCTGTAGAAGGAATACACCGTCTCCCAGGTGTGCCAGATGGCGCTGATTGTGATCGGCGTATGCTCGTATACCCCGGTGATATGCCGCCAGACCAGCAGGTAATAGTCGCCGTAGTCCACATAGGCCGTGGGCGTGCCCGGAACATCCTCACTGAAATCGCTGACATAGACGGCCTTCCCCCGGGAAAAGCCGATCCTGTCATCGGAAAAATCCCTTCCGCTCTGCTCCTTCCCGTCCAGGATGTTGAGATCTTTGTCCAGGGTAAAGACCCAATCCACAGGATAGCCGCCGCCGGAAGAGCCAACAAAGTCCCCGTCCGTGGACTGCGACCACAGGGAAAGCACAAAATTCCCGTCCCTCTGCTCCACCTGCAGCAAGTTCTCAAAGTCGGAACCGGCGATGACCTTCTGCTGCAACAGGTTTCCCTTCCCATCCAGAATCCAAAGGGCGATATCCGATGGGGAGGCGATCCCGGTCACATCGGTCTCCGGGGTCTCCACGTCGCCGAAGAAATAGTAGCGCCCCTCTGCCTCTATGCAGAAATCCAGGGCACCCCCCTTTACCTGGGGGAATTCTGTGTCAAAGAGAAGCGCTCCGCTGCTGTCGCAGTGGATCACACGGGAGGCGTAGCCGCCCTCTCCGGCCCAGCTTCCCTGGCCGTATTGAAGATCTGAGAAGCCCAAAACGAAGAGGAAGCCGCCGTCCTCGGTGGCTGTCAGCGTCCGGACGCTGTAGGCCTCCTCCGCAGAGAAGCGGTACTCCCCAAGGGTCTCGCCGTAGGGGTCCATCATCCAAACCCGGTGCTCTCTTGTCCGGGCCGCCTCGTCATGAGCCGTGACCTCCGTGCGGAGCAGCCGGTCAGAAAAGGCCACCGCATCATGAAAAGCATTGTCCCTGACCAGCGTTTCCCCCAGGGTCGCCACCTCGTCAGGCACCTGGGAGACCTCCACGGAGGGGAGGGTCGAAACTTCCACACTGTAGAAGGGGAGGGTCGAAGCTTCCACACTGTAGGGCACATAGGGCGCCGAAGGCTGCGGCGCAGCGCTGCAGCCCACCAGAAGCAGGCAGAGCAGCAAAGCCGGCCACCTGCAACGGAAAAGAAAACGGATCATAAGAAAACCTCCTGAAATTTCAGCGGAATATCACCGCCATGCCGGTTACTGACGAACAAACCCCGTAGGGGCGCACCTACGTTATGCCCTGTTTCGGCCTTATCTGACATAGATCTCGCCGGTGGTTTGCCATTGGGGGATGCCGTTTTGGTCGTAGTAGGTGAGGATCAGCTCGCTGTAGCGAGGCGTATAGCTCATAACGGGATGCTTGAGTTTCCAGCCCTCCATCCGGTGGCAGCGCAGCAGCACATAGCCCTCGCCCTCCTGCCAGATGCCCAGGTTTTGCAGGCCGGGAAAGGTCTCCTCCGGCAGCTGATCCTCCGGTTTGGGGTCGAAGCGTGTGTCATCGCAGCCAATGGCCTTCCCACGGTAATAGCCGCAGGCGGTGGTTTCGGGCAGGCTGTTATCGGGCAGGGGATTGAAATCATAGTCATAGCACTTGCGCACCGTCTCCGTCAGCCCTGAGGCGGCGGGGTCAGGCTTCTCCAAAAGCTGCTCCAGATAGAAGCCGTCTCGGCAAAACCTCGCTCCCACCAGCAGATCCGGATGGGTCAGGTATTTGGCCGGGACAGTGCCGTAGCGCTCTGCCCGGTCAAAGCTGAGAAAATCCGTATACACAACGGTGGTGGCCGGGAAATCCGTCTGCAAAACGGCGGAGAGCAGATGCTGATGGTAGCGCCGGGAGGTCATGGTAGGGTCCTCGGAGAGAAGATAATACTCCGCAAAATCGCTGGTGGCCTGGGGGCGCAGATTCTCGCAGGAGTAGATCAGATAGGGGTACTGCCGCCTCGTCTCCCCGTCGTCCAGGGTGTAGAGGCCATCGGCATAGGAGAGAACGGAGATATATTCCGTCCCGTCGTAGATCCGGTGCATGGTGATTTGGCAGCCTTCGCTGCCGTCCGTAGGGCTCTCCGGGCCGCCGGTCTGGAGAGCAAACCAGGCCATATCCTCAGCGCCCTCGGTGACATGGCCGTCCACAATGGTCACGGAGAGATCCCCCAGCATCATGGGGTCGAGGTGAATGGCGTTCTCGGTGACGGTGGTTTCTATGGGCTCGGCGCTGCAGCCCCAGAGCAGTAGGCAGCACAGGCAGAGGCAGAGTAGTCGTTTCATGGTTTGCACACTCCTTTCAGTTGGTCAGAAGCACCAGAGCGATGAGGGCAAAGAGCGCCCCAAAGGCCAGCGCCGACAGAACCGTCAGCCGTCGATAGGCCAGCACTCGCTCCACCCGGAGACGCAGCCCCGCCCCACCAAAGGCGGAAACGAAGAGATTTCGGCTCTGTGCCGTATCCAAGAGGGCCAGGGCGTAGGTCTTTTTCTCCTGCTCTCCCAGCTGTTTCAACACGGCGGCATCGCAGGACAGCTCCATATCCTCAAAAAAGTACTTCAGGCTGAGCCAGCAAAGGGGATTGAACCAGTGAATGCAGCAGGTCAAAATGGCCACGGCACGCCGGAAATTGTCCCCACGGCGGCGATGCACCTGCTCGTGCAGGAGAATATAGGGCAGCGCCTGGGGCGCAATGTCCCGGGGCAGCAGGATCTTGGGGCGGAAAATGCCGTAAAGCGCCGGGGCGGTGATGCTGTCCGAGAGAAAATAGCCCTCCTGCTTTTCCGCATTGCGCAGCTCGTCCTTGGTGCAGAAATAGAGGATGGCCGCCGCCAGCACAAGGCCGCAGGCCACGATCAGCCAGATCAGCGCCAGGGTCTCCATGAGTCCCGTGAGCACATTGGTCTCATAGGTCACGGGGTAATAGCTGCCGGCCATGGCGACGGAATTCATGGCGCTGAACACTTCGGATATGTTCAAGCGCACCCGTCTTGTGCCCAGCCGCTCCAGAAGGCGCATGATGCTCAGGGGGCTGTTGAGCCCCAGAGGCAGCACCAGCCGCAGAAAGGGCAGCGCCCACAGGCTGTAGACGAAGCCCCGTGGCAGCCGTTTGATCCTTCGCAGCAGCAGCACCAGAAGGCACAGCAGACCGCCGTGAAGGCTCATGTTCAGGACCCAGTAGAAAATATCACTTTTCATAGCCGTCAATGAGCGCTCGCAGCTCCTGCAGCTCCCGGTCAGAGAGCTGCTCCTCCTCCAAAAAGGCAGCAAAGAAGGCCTTCTTCGAGCCACCGTAGAGCTTGCGGATCAGGGAGTCGGTCTCCTCCCTTGCCACCTGCTTCCGGTCGATCAGGGGAACGCAGATGAAATTGGGCTCCTGCCGCTGCACAAAGCCCTTGTCCACCAGCTTTTTCAGCACGGTGTAGGTGGTGTTTTTGTTCCAACCCAGGCTGTCCGCAGCCGAAAGACTCAGCGCCCGGGCGCTCACCGGCGCCTGGGCCCAAAGCAGCTCCATAAGCCGCAGCTCGCTGTCAAAAAGATGTAAAGCCATAAGAAAAACCTCCGAAATCGGAATAAATTGTCGATCATCAAGCAGGGGGCGAAGCCCCATGAATTGCGGCTGATGCCGCATGAATTGCCCTGACGGGCATGAATTGCAGCTTGCGCTGCATGAATTGCCCTGACGGGCATGAATTGCAGCTTGCGCTGCATGAATTGCCCTGACGGGCATGAATTGCAGCTTGCGCTGCATGAATTGCGCTGCGGCGCATTAAGAGGCAATTCAATTCATGGAGCGCAGCGAGAAATCACGACGCAAAGCGTCAATTCATGACCCGAAGGGTCAAATCATCAAACCCCGCCGATCACCACCGCACTGCCAACCAACTCCCCTAGGGGCAGGGTACACCCTGCCCGTGGCACCATCGATCCCAAACGCACCGTCGATAGAACCTGTAGGGGCGAACCCATGTGTTCGCCCGTGGCACCGCCGACCGGCAACGCAACTACAACAGAACAAGAAATTTACCATAATAAAATTATGTGAACCACGCTCGTTTAACGCAAAGGAAAATAAAAGAAGATCATTAGAGCAAAACCGTCCTTTACGCAGAAAGCCAAACAGAAATTTGCCGAACAGTTTGCCGCAGCCAAAGCCGCCCGTATTAGGATGATTTTCAGCCTATGAGCAAGGTTTCATATTCCGCTATGTCATTGCGAGGCTCCCCACGGGAGCCGTGGCAATCTCATGGGAGGAAGCGACGACT
>JAFUPG010000062.1 GCA_017481325.1 Oscillospiraceae bacterium | reverse complement strand
TATGCCAAGAGCAATATCGGCTCCTCCGATGCCGCCCTGTCCGCTCTGGTCAGAAACTGCATCTACTACGGCGACAGCGCCAAGATCTACTTCGACAGCCTGATCAAGTAATTCCAAAATAACACAACAAAGCGCCGTGGGGTTAATAACCCCACGGCGCTGCTTTTTATTTCTTATGACTGATCTTTAGGATCCGGAACTTTTACTCCAAAATCAAATCACATAATGATCCGCCGGGTTAGATCTAAGCAGATCCGCAAGGCTGACGGATTGCAGATACTCCCGGATTCGCTTGTCCAATTCCTTCCAAACGGGAAGTGTCTTGCAGGAAGCAGAGCGCTCACAGGGCTTTGCGCCGCATTCCAGACAGCTGACGGGGGCAAGGTCTCCCTCCGTCAGCATCAGAACCTGCCACAGGCTGCAATTCTCCGGTTCCACCCCAAGGCGATAACCGCCGCCCTTGCCGTGAACACCTTCGACCAGACCCTTCCTGGACAGCAAAGGCACAATCCGCTCCAGATATTTCAGAGAAAGCTCCTGCCGTGCCGCAATTTCCTTCATGGGAATGTACTCCCCTGCCGGGTGTTCCGCCAGATCCAGGAGAATGCGGAGGGCATAGCGCCCCTTGGTTGAGATGATCATCGCTCTTACCCGTGGCAGTGACCGCAATTTTCGCAGTCGGGGAAGAGCTTTTTGTCGTAGGCGATGCCGTTTTTGTCGTAGTAATCCTTCACAGCGGACTTGATGGCCTCCTCCGCCAGAACGGAGCAGTGCATCTTATGGGCAGGCAGGCCGTCCAGTGCCTCTGCCACCGCCTTGTTGCTCAGTTCCATAGCCTCGTGGATGGACTTGCCCTTGATCAACTCCGTGGCCATGGAGCTGGAAGCAATGGCAGAGCCGCAGCCGAAGGTCTCAAATTTCACATCGACGATGATATCATTTTCAATTTTCAGATAGATTTTCATGATATCGCCGCACTTGGCATTGCCGACCTCGCCTATACCGTCCGCATTTTCAATCACGCCGACGTTCCGGGGATTGCGGAAATGATCCATAACTTTTTCGCTGTATAAAGCCATAATTAACACCTCATTTAATTACAAATTCAGATTTTCCAGCCAGCAAATCCCGCCATACGGGAGAGATGCTTCTGAGATAGTTGACGGTTTCCTCCACCGCTTGCACGGTGTAATCGATCTCGGCCTCGGTATTTTCGGCAGAGAGGCTCAGGCGCAGAGAGCCATGGGCGATCTCGTGGGGTCTGCCCAGAGCCAAAAGCACATGGCTGGGATCCAGGGAGCCGGAGGTGCAGGCAGATCCGGAGGATGCGCTGATGCCCTTGTCATCCAAAAGCAGCAGCATGGCCTCGCCCTCGATGCCCTCAAAGCAGAAGCTGACATTTCCCGGCAGACGTTTTTCACGGTGGCCGTTGAGAATGCTGTGGGGAATCCGGCTTAAGCCCAGGATCAGCTTGTCCTGCAGATGACGGAGCTTTTCACGATGCTGCTCCATTGCGGCGCAGGCCTCTTCCAGCGCCTTTGCCATGGCCATGATGCCGGGGATGTTCTCCGTGCCGCCACGCTTGCCCCGCTCCTGTGCGCCGCCCTCAATGAGATTGGTTAGAAGTACGCCCCGCTTGGCATAAAGCGCACCCACGCCCTTGGGGCCGTGGAACTTGTGGCCGGAGAGGGAAAGCAGATCAATATTGTCCTCCTGCACATTGACGGGAATATGCCCCACCGCCTGCACCGCATCCGTATGGAAGAGCACACCGGCCTTCCGGCAGACTGCGCCGATCTCACGGATGGGCTGAATAGTGCCGATCTCATTATTGGCATACATCACGGTCACCAGGCAGGTATCGGGGCGGAGCGCCGCCTCCACCTGCGCTGCGGTGACGATGCCGTCCTCGTTAATATCCAGCAGTTCCACCTCGAAGCCCTCGTTTTCGAGCTTTTTCAGGGTGTGAAGCACTGCGTGATGCTCAAAAGCGGTGGAGATAATGTGCTTTTTGCCCCGGCGCAGCCCCTGCTTTGCCACAGACAAAATCGCCTGATTATCGGCCTCACTGCCGCCGGAGGTGAAATAGATCTCTCTGGCCTCGCAGCCCAGGCAGGCGGCAATGCGCTTTCTGGCGCTCTGCAGCGCCTCTGCAGCCTCCTGACCGGGGGTATGGAGGCTGGAGGGATTGCCGTAGATCTCCTGAAGATAGGGCAGCATTTCCGCAACGGCCGCCGAACTCATTTTGGTGGTGGCGGCATTATCCAGATATATCCTTTGCATTTCGTTCATCCTTTCTATTGAAAAAGAGGTGTTGAGAGGTAGCGGTCGCCGGTATCGGGCAGAAGGGTGACAATGGTTTTACCGGCATTTTCCGGGCGCTTTGCCAGGGTGATAGCTGCGTGAAGGGCTGCGCCGGAGGAGATTCCAACCAGAATTCCCTCTGTTTTACCCAAAAGACGGGCGGCGGCGAAGGCATCCTCATGCCCCACCGGAAGCACTTCATCATAAAGCTCTGTGTTCAGCACCTTGGGAATAAATCCGGCACCGATGCCCTGCAGCTTGTGAGCGCCGGGTTTTCCTCCGGAGAGAACGGCGGAATCAGAGGGCTCCACCGCAACGATTTTCACCTGGGGATTTTGTGTTTTCAGATAGACTCCTACACCGGTGAGTGTGCCGCCGGTTCCAACCCCGGCGACGAAAAGATCCACGTCACCATTGGTATCCTGCCAGATCTCCGGACCGGTGGTTTCAAAATGGGCTTTGGGATTGGCGGGATTGTCAAACTGTCCCGGAATAAAGCTGTTGGGCAATTGCCTTGCAAGCTCCTCTGCCCTGGCAATGGCGCCGCTCATGCCTTTCGCACCTTCCGTGAGCACCAGCTCAGCGCCGTAGGCCTGCATCAGAATTCTGCGCTCCACGCTCATGGTGTCGGGCATGACAATGATCACACGGTAGCCACGGGATGCCGCAACCAGGGCAAGGCCGATGCCCGTATTGCCGGAGGTGGGCTCGATGATCACAGAGTCGGGCTGCAGCTTTCCCTCTGCCTCGGCGGCATCAAGCATGGCTTTGGCCACCCGATCCTTCACAGAGCCGCCGGGATTCAGAAACTCCAGCTTGGCAAGCAGCTTCGCCGGAAGCTCCAGTTGCTTTTCCAGATGGCACAGTTCCAACAAAGGCGTGCTGCCGATCAGCTGTTCCGCAGAAGTATATATCATAGAAAACGTCCCTTCCTGATTTTCCCGTCCAAAAGAGAATGGAACCGGGATTTATTTGCATACCAATTTAGTAGGTTGGTAGTATTATACAACTGGAATTACCCCGTGTCAAGCCCTCAAAGCAGAAAATATGAAAATCCCGTGAAAGGAGCCGCACATAGAGAAAAAAGGCCGCAAAGCCTTGAAAATCAAGAACTCTACTGGCAGTAGAGTCCGATTCTACCCCCGGAGAACCTGCGGTTTACCTCATGACCCGGATAGTAGCTTGTCTTTTCCCGATTCCTTCCTTATAATGCAACTGTCAATAACTTAAGGAGTGAGAAAATGAGTTTTGCCATCATCACAGAATCCTCCGGGAATCTGCCGACCAAGCTCAGTGAAGAGCATAACATCATCGTAATCCCCTTTTACTACTACCTGGATGGCCGTGAGATGACCTGCGCCGACACCGATGCCTTTGATGCCAAAAGCTACTATGAGGCCATTCGCAAGGGTGCTCAGGTCAACACCGCACAGGTCAATCCCCAGCGCTATATCGATGCCATGGAGCTCTGCCTGCAGCGGGGCGAGGATGTGCTCTTTGTGGGGCTGTCTTCCGGAATCAGCGGTTCCTTTGCCTCGGCCGGAATCGCAAGACAGGAGCTGCTGGAAAAATATCCCCAGCGGGACATTCGTCTCATTGACAGCCTGGGTGCCGGTCTTGGCGAGGGCATGCTGGCTCTGAGAGCCGCCACCTGCCGGGATAACGGCATGGATCTGGAGGAGACCTCCCGCCGGATCAGCAAGTTCCGGGATCGGATGTATCAGGTTTTCATTGTGGACGACCTGATGCACCTGCGCCGTACCGGACGGCTTTCCAACGTCAGCGCTTTGGTGGGCTATATTCTGGGCATCAAGCCACTGCTCAAGGGCAACGAGAACGGCAAGATCGTGGCCTTTGGCAAGATCCGTGGCCGCAAGGCCTCCATTCACGCCATGGCGGAGAAGTATTTTATGCTGGCCGACCGGCCGGAACTGCAGACCGTGGGCATCTCCCACGCCGCCTGCCCCGAGGATGCAGCATATCTGATGGAGCTGATCTCCAACAAAATGCCCCCCAAGGAATTTTTACTGGTAGAGCACGAGCCGGTGACCGGCTCTCACATCGGCCCGGGTGCGCTGGCGCTGTTTTTCGGCGGCAACGACGAGGTCAGAACGAAATAATTTTGGAGGAAGTCAATTATGAATCATAAGTATCAATTATCCTGCGAGTCCACTGTGGATATGCCCTATTCCTATATTTCCGGCAGAGGCATCCACGTTCTGTTTTACACCTATTCCATTGAAGGCAAGGAATACGAGGACAACATGGGCCGTGACGAGGCTGTGATGGCGGATTTCTTTGCCCAGCTGAAATCCGGCAAAATGCCCATCACCTCCCAGATCAACGAGTTCCGCTATGAAGAGTACTTTGAATCGCTGCTGCAGAAGGGCGATGTGCTGCACATTGCTTTCGGCACCGGCATGACTCCCTCCTACAACAATGCGGTAGCGGCTGCCAAAAATTTGAAGGAGAAGTACCCCGACCGCAAGCTGATCGTGGTGGACTCTCTGTGCAGCTGCACCGGCTACGGTCTGCTGGTGGATACCGCTGCGGATCACTGGGATGCCGGCATGTCCATGGAAGATCTGGAGCAGTGGCTGCTGGATAACCGTGGCAAGGTGGTGCACCAGATCTTCTGCACCGACCTGGAGCAGTTCAAGCGCAGCGGCCGTGTGTCCGGCCCTGTGGCACTGGTAGGCGGTCTGCTGGGTATCTGCCCCATGATGAATCTGAACGCCGCCGGTAAGATCTACTCCTACGGCAAGGTCAGAGGCAAGAAAAACGCCATCCGAACCTGTGTGGACGAGGTCATGAAGACCATTCAGAACGGCGTGGACTACAAGGGAAAGCTCTACGTTTGCCATTCCAACTGCCCCGAGCTCCAGGCAGAGGTGGTCGCTGCGTTGAAGGAACGTTTCCCCGGCAGAGAGATCGATCTCCATGAAGGCCGCATCGGCGCTGTGATCTCCGCCCACTGCGGTGCCTGCACTGTTGCCATTGTCTGCTTCGGCGCAGAGCGCACTTAAAAATAGCATACTTTTGGGCTGTCCCGGTTTTCGGGGCAGCCCATTTTGCGCAGAAAAGGAGCTGTCCCGGAAACCGGGGCAGCTCCTGTTATTTACTTATTTGCCCATGAATTGCAGCTTGCTGAGGGTCTTGGACAGCTCCAGGGTCTCCTCATCCAGGCGGATCAGGCGGTTTTCCACCGCCACGTAATTCTCCACCGGAATGCGGAGAGGCAGCATGCGCTCCAGCTCATGCTTCATGTAGTGCATCTGGGTGCAGTGGGGAGAGCGGTCCACCGTAGCAAAGATCAGTTTCTCAATTTGCCCTGTGGAAAGGGCTGCGCCCAACTTGGTGATGGCCATGTTGACATGGGTCTCCTCCAGGCATAGGCTGTAGATCTGATCCGCCATGGCCTCCACCTGAACAAAGGCCTCCGGCTGCATCTGCACCAGGCAGGTGCCGACCACAGCAACCTTGCCCCGGGGCGCATAAATATTACTGCTGATCAGGGGCTTCATATCAGGAGTTAAAAGCCTCTTCCAGCTCTTCACCCAGGTCGTAGAGCTCATCCTCATCCAGGCTCAGGATGTCGATGGGATCGTCGGGGGTCTCGATCTCGTCCAGAGGCAGAATCTCCAGAGAATAGCTCATGGAAGAGGTACCATTGGAATCGCTGTTGTCAGCTTCAATGAACAGACTCATGCCGTCATTGTCAGCGCTGTACTCCAGCACGATCTCCTCGCCGTATGCAGTCTCAATGATCAGTTCGCCGGCAGGATCGTCGCAGATGATCAGGACTTCATCCCCATCCGCTTCCATGGACAGTTCGAAACCGTCATCGGTTTCCGTGAAGCCGCCGGTCAAAACCTCCTCATCGTCACCGTAGACCACAAAGTCTTCCCAGACATTGTCTCTGCCTTCCAGCACGATGGAGATAGCGTGGGGCTCGGAATCTTCTTCAGCGAATTCAAAATGGAGAGCGGTCAGAATGCCATCGGTTTCACCGAAGTACAGTTCCATCTCAACATTGGAGAATTCCTCCACCATTTCATCCAGCTCATCCTCAACTTCGTCAAGAAGGGCATCGGTTCCCAGGCTGCTCTGAAGGAAGGCGGGATAGTACGCTGCCAGGAATTCACCCAGGGCTTCCATGTCCCAGGTCACGTAGAACACGCTGTCGCAATCGGCATCGCAGGGCATGGACTTATCCACTTCTTCCACGACGATGGTATCCACAAAGGCATCGTATTCCTCAGGGCAGAGCTTGCGGAGGCTGTCCAGGCTGCGGTTGGAGAACAGGTCAATATCCAGCTCATAGAGGATATCCATCAGGTCTTCGGGGGCTTCCCATTCCTCCTCCATGAGGTAAGCCAGGTCGGAGTCATAGAGCTTCTCGCCCAGATTCTGCAGGGGCAGGCTGTAATAGTCATCAAGGACATCGGGGGCAGAGACCATCAGGTTCTCCTCGTCCACATAGATTTCAATGCTGATGTCACTTTCGTAGTTGTACTCGGGCATGGAAGGGCATTCAATGGCACTGGACGTATTCACGAAGTAGGAAAGCTTCTTGCCATCGGGATCAATGCTGATGCGATAGTTCGTTTCGTTCTCAAAAGAATACCAGTCATCGCCTCCATTTTTGCCGGAGGTGCCACCTTCAATGGTCATCTTGCCGTCCATATCAGCCACGTTTTCCAGCATCTGATGGAAGGTCTCGGCGTTACCCGTAAGTTCCTTCAGCTCGTCGCCGGCATTGCCGATGGCTCTGGCCAGCTGTGCCTTGTCGGAGCTGTAGGCCACAATAAAGGCCACAAGACCCACAACCAGCGCCAGAGCCAAAACCGCAGCGGCGATGGTGATGATCAGTTTCTTCTTACCGCCCTTCTTGGGAGCGTTCTCGTTGGCAGTGCTGTCCCCGGCATTTTCGGGCCACTGACTGTTGGGATCGGAATAGGAAACATTTTCCGCTGCTTCTTCGGGCGCTGCCTCAACAGGCTCTGCCACAGGAGCCGCGGTGGGCTGCGCTTCCTGATTCTGCTGAGCGCCGCAGGAGGTGCAGAAAAGCACGCCTTCCGGCAGTTGTGCGCCGCATTTTACACAAAACATATGTATGCCTCGCTTTCTGATTGAATAAAGCACATCCATTTAAAAACGGATATTCTTTTTATCATTATACAAGATTTCCGGCAAAGTGTCAAGTAAGATCCGGCTAATATTCGACTCCTGTCAAAGAAAGCCGACACAAAAGCCCCGGGGCAACGGTGGCTGCCCCGGGGCAATACGCTCTCATTCCTCTACTTTTTGGGTGCGGCGCAGGGGAAATCTGCCGGTGCCGTCGCCGATCATCAGGCGGTACTGCTTTGCCAGATGGCGCCAGGTATTTTTGTCCAGCTCCCCCGTCTCCTCCAGACCGCTGATGCGCTGAAATTTCAGCAAGGCCAGGGCGGTGTCCTCATCCAGCGTGCCGCTGGGGTTGAAATTGGGAAACTCCGGGTCCAGCTGTCCCAGCGCCAGCAGCATTCCCTGAATCAGATACAGATGTAAATTGCGCTCGCCCCGGCGGATCACCTGCCCCGGCTGCAGAATGATCAAAAGCGGCTCTGCTGGCCCACGATGAATCTCCTGCTCAGAAAATGCCAGCTTCAGTGCATCCCAGGTCTCCCGGTCGGCAACTCCGGTGGCCGGAAGCCCTGTCTTCTGCTGAAAGGCTATGACGGCATCCCTGGTCTCCGAACCGTAGATCCCGTCACGGTTCAATTCCTGCTCCGGCTGTACTGTCCGCAACAGGGTCTGCAAATCGTAGATGGGCGCATCCTTGGGTCTTTGCACAAAGGCCATAGCTACCTCCTAAAAATCGCTGTCCCCAAACCGCAACGGCGACCCGGGATACTGAAAATAGGACTCAACGGGATCTTCCAAAATCCCGGCCACCCGGTTATAGAGGGAATTCCAGGTGGCCTTTCCCACAATGCCGTCGGGATTCAGGCCGGCAAAGCGCTGATAGGCGACCACCGATGCCCTGGTCAGTGGGCCGAAGATGCCGTCGATGTTCACCGAGGGCACGGAGGGGATGAACCGGGAGCTGAGCCGCAGCATATACTGCAGCTGCCGCACCTGCTGACCTCTTGCGCCGTCCGACAAATTGCCGGGAGATTGCCAGTTTACGGCATAAAAGCGCTGTCCTTCGGACTCCAGCTCCGCCAGATCCGTAACTCCCACATAGAGCCGCACCAGCTGATACCAGGTGGCCTTTCCCACAATACCGTCGGCGGTCAGGCCGAAGATCCGCTGGAAGACCTCCACCGCATTCTGGGTCTGAGGGCCAAAGATGCCGTCCACAGGAGAGATTCTGGGGATGGCAGGATAGTTCTCCCCGATCCGGTTCAGAATTACCTGAATCCGCACCACATTGGGGCCCCGGTCGCCCCGATTCAGCGGCGTGCCCGGATAGGAGGGGGTATAGCCACGGACAGGGGCATCATTGACGATCTCAATATTATTGCCGTAATAGCGCCGAAGGATCTCCACGAAATTCAGCCCCTGCTGTGCCAGATTCTGGGAGCCCCACTGGCTCAAGCCCTCGCAGGTCACGGTGGTGCCGTTGCAGAATTTTGCTGCCAAAGGTTCCACAAAGCCTCTGCGGCGGATATAATCATTAAAAATACGATCCGTAATACGGGAGACAGAGTCAAAATAGCTCCGTCCGTTAATGAACTTCTGGTCAATGGCGGTGGAGGATGTAATGTCAAAATCGTAGCCACGGCTGCGGTAAAACTCCGTATAGACCCGGTTCAGGGCAAAGGAGATAATGGCCAGGATGTTGGCCTGCAGAGCGCTCTCCTCCCAGGTAGGATAGATCTCGCTGGAGGCCACATTCTTTATGTAGTCCACAAAGGGCACCGTCACATTGGAAGCCTGAGAATTGGGTGAGCCTAAATGAACGGTAATATTCTCCGGTACAAAGGGCGTGACCGTGATCATTTTTTACAGCTCCTGAGACGGAATCTCGATCAATTCCGTCATATTATAATATTCCGGCAAGTCCTCTATGGGCAGCAGCTCCACCTCCTGCTCCGTGATGATCCCGGGGAAGATCTGCAAGCCCTCAACGAGAACCCGTTCATAGCCCGGGTATTCTACGGTGAGGTTTACGGTGGTGAAGGGACTTACCGTGCCCGGTGTCAGACTGCCCTGTAATTCAGGGGTGGGAAGGCTGATCCGGGGAGTCCTGCCGGATTCGTCGGTGAGCCGGACTGCCAGCTGCCTTGTGCCATTGTCGCCGTTTTGGGTCACCGCCACCGTCGCATTGCGAATGGGCAGCTGGGCGGTGGAGGTAAATACTCGTGCTGTAAGATAGCCTGTGGATGCCATAAAGCACCTCCTTCCCTTTAGTCTATGCCAAAGGGCCCGCAATGGTGCCTCACAGCAGCATGTTGATGGTCTCCAGTTCTGCCTGACAGGCCATGAGCAGGCGGCGGTTCAGGGCTGCCACCTTGGGATCGGTGGGCAGCGTTTGCTTCACCGTGCACAGCTGCCTGTTACGCTGTCGGGTGCTGTCCGCCAACAGAGACAAAGGATCACGCTTGCCTCCGAGCGGCATCACGGAGGTCATCGGCGCTGTATATCCACGCTGTTGCAAAAAGCGGTCTGCGGTTTGTGCAATGAGGGCATATTCCTCCCACTGCTGATGAAAAAGCCGGGCGCTCCCGGGATCGGAACAGCTGCGCTGCAAACGGTCTACACTGCGCATCCCCCGACGGCTCTGCCGATAGATACTGCGTAAAAGCTGAATCTCCTGCTCCAAAGTCCTTCACTTCCCCTCAATTTCCCAGTTTTTAATGATTTTATACAAAAATTCCCGAAAGGAATTGACAATTTTGCGAAAAACGTATATAATGATTAAGCTTAACAATGACCCCTTGGGGTAAAAAAGGAGAATGCACCATGCATCATACTATGACCATTGCAGGCGTGACCAGAGATCTGCCGATCTGTAAAGTGACGGACGACCTCTACATCGGCGCCTTTGTTATTTTCGGAGATGTGGAACTGACCGTAGCCACCGCAGGCGCTCTGTTGGAAAAGGCTCCGGAGTATGACTATATGATCTCCGCCGAGGCCAAGGGTATCCCCCTGATCCACGAGATGGCTCGTCAGAGCGGCCAGAACAAGTACTTCCTGGCTCGTAAGGCACCCAAGCTCTATATGTCCGGCGTGTTTGATGTCACCGTCAACTCCATCACCACCGCCAAGGAGCAGCATCTGTACCTGGATACTGCCGATGCCGACCTGATGCGTGGCAAGCGCATCCTCATCGTGGACGACGTGATCTCCACCGGCGAGTCCCTGGCCGCTATCGAAAAGCTGGTTCTGGCTGCCGGCGGTATCGTTGCAGGCCGCATGGCCATCCTGGCCGAGGGCGATGCCCAGGATCGTGAGGACATCATCTATCTGGAGAAGCTCCCCGTCTTTAACGCCGACGGATCTATCAAGGAATAAGTTTATACTTTGCCGCCGAAGTCTTCGGACTTCGGCGGCTTTTTCTTTAGCGCTGGTTCTGGTTCTTGTTCTGATTGTTGTTCTGGTTCTGATTCTTGTTCTGGTTGTTGTTCTGATTGTTATTCTGGTTGTTGTTACGGTTATCCATGGTTCATTCCTCCGTTTTTCTTTGTTGCGTATGAACGCAGGAGTAGTATGCACCGAATTTTCTCATTTATCCTTCTGCCGAAAAATCATGCCGGCAAGCCAACCGAACACCACTGCCGCAGCAATGCCCCCAGCCGCAGCCGTCAAACCGCCGGTGAAGATACCCAATACGCCCTTTTCCTCCACCGCTTTTCGTACTCCATTGGCCAGTGTATTGCCAAAGCCCGTCAGGGGCACCGTGGCTCCGGCTCCGGCAAAATCCACCAGCTTATCATAGATCCCCAGGGCTCCCAGCAACACGCCCAGCACTACATAGCTCACCAAAATCCGTGCCGGTGTCAATTTGGTCTTGTCGATGAGTAACTGCCCGATCACGCAGAGAACTCCGCCCACTAAAAACGCTTTCAGATAATCCATTTAGCCTTCCTCCTCCCGGCTGATTCCCACAGCATGGCATACGGCCGGAATAGACTGCCCCTGCTGCACTGACAGCGGCGAGAGCAGTGCCCCCGTACCGCAGAAGAGCAGCCGTTTCAGTTCTCCACATTCCATTCGCCGCAACAAATGTCCGCAGAGGGTCACAGCGCTGCAGCCACAGCCGCTGCCGCCGCAGTGGACGTCCTGTTTCTGCAGATCGTAGATCAGCATGCCGCAATCGGCATAGTTTTTGCCCAACTCATAGCCCTTGCGTCCCATCAGTTCTTTCACCAGTTCAAAGCCCAGCTTTCCCAGGTCTCCGGTGACGATCAGGTCGTAATCCGTGGGTTTTAGATTCAGATCCCGAAAATGAGCCTCCAGCGTGGCCACAGCAGCCGGTGCCATGGCTGCGCCCATGTTGTTGGCATCCTTGATGCCCCCATCCACAATGGTTCCGATGGTGGCATTCACCAGGCGGAGGCCCTTGCCTTCGCTTCCCAAGATCACCGCTCCCGCTCCCGTTACCGTCCACTGGGCGGTGGGGGTGCGCTGACCGCCGTAGCCCAGAGGAAAACGGTACTGCCGCTCCGACGAGGCAAAATGGGAGGAGGTCATAGCCATGACCTTCCGGCAGAAGCCGCCGGATACCGCCATGGCCGATAAAATCAGCCCCTCCGCCATGGTGGAACAGGCGCCGTAAAGTCCAAAAGCAGGCACCTTTCGATCCCGTAACGAGAAGCTGGAGCCCACACACTGGTTCAGCAAGTCCCCTGTAAAGGCCCCATCCAGCTCCTCCAGCTTCAGGCCGCCCTTTTTCAGCGCCAGCTCATAGCACAGCGTCTGCATCCGACTCTCCGCCTGCTCCCAGGATTTTTGTCCGAATGAGGTATCCCTGCTTGTCAGGTCAAAGCCGTCGGCCAGAGGGCCTGCGGCCTCTTTTTTACCCACCACGGAGGCATAGCTCAAAAGAACGGGTTTTCGCTCAAACTGCAGACTCTGTCTGCCAAAATGCTGCACAGTCATGGAATACCTCCTTAAAATGCTTATGGGAAGTATGTGCAGATGCTGCGAAATCATGCAAAGCTGAAATTCCTGTGGGATTTTCTTATTTTTTACTTGTAATACCGGAACAAAGAGAGTATAATATATTGAAATCTTTGTAAAGGAGGACATCAGATGAGTAAATGCCGCATTCCGGCAGGATACTATAATCCCCTGTCGGTATACGAGACCCAATGTGCCATCGAGTACATTAAGCACAATTTCCAGAAAAACCTGTGCCGTGCCCTGAATCTGCTGCGTGTATCTGCGCCGCTGTTTGTGGAAGAGGCTTCCGGTTTGAATGACAATCTCAACGGTTATGAGCGGCCGGTCTCCTTTGATGTTCCCGACGTAGGCGCTGAGAGCCAGGTGGTTCACTCCCTGGCCAAGTGGAAACGCTACGCTCTGGCTCGCTATGGTTTCCGTCCCGGCAAGGGTCTGGTGACGGATATGAACGCCATCCGACGGGATGAAGAGGTGGATAATATCCACTCCGTCTATGTGGATCAGTGGGACTGGGAGAAGGTCATCACCCCCCAGCAACGGAATTTGGACTACCTGAAGGAGGTCGTCCAGCGGATCGTCAACGCCATCTACGTCACCGGCGAGACCCTGAAGATCGAGTATCCCCAGATCAAGGTCACCATTCCCCGTCAGGTGATCTTCATCACCACCCAGGAGCTGGCGGATCTCTACCCGGACCTGGAAAAGGGCTCCGACAAGGAGACCGCCTTCCTACGGGAGCATCAGGGCAGCGCCGTCTTCCTGATGCAGATCGGCGGCAAGCTGAAAAACGGCAAGCCCCACGACGGCAGAGCCCCCGACTATGACGACTGGAGCCTCAACGGCGATATTCTCTTCTGGAACGAGACCCTGGGCCGTGCCTTTGAGATCTCCTCCATGGGCATCCGTGTGGACAAAGCCGCCCTGGAGCAGCAGCTGGCGCTCTCCGGCTGCCAGGATCGGAAGGAACTGCCCTTCCACAAGGCACTACTGAACGACGAGCTGCCCCTGACCATTGGCGGCGGCATCGGACAATCCAGACTGTGTATGCTTCTCATCGGCTGCTGCCACATCGGAGAGGTGCAATCCAGCATCTGGGACGAAAATACAATGCGCACATGCCGTGACCGTGGCGTGATGCTGTTATAAAGAAAGAGGAAAATTATGGAACTGATTCAAATTCGAGATCTGTTTAAGAACACCAAAGATTACGTTGGCAAGACTATCGAGGTCGGCGGCTGGGTGCGCTCTGTCCGTGCCTCCAAGGCTTTCGGCTTCATCGTCCTGTCTGACGGCACCTATTTCACTCCCCTGCAGGTAGTCTACCACGACACCATGGAAAACTTCGCTGAGATCTCCAAGGTCAACGTGGGCGCTGCCCTCATCGTCAAGGGTACTCTCATCGAGACTCCCGATGCCAAGCAGCCCTTTGAGCTGCAGGCCGACGAGGTCACCATCGAGGGCGCTTCCACCTCCGACTACCCCCTGCAGAAGAAGCGCCACACCCTGGAGTTCCTGCGCACCATGACCCATCTGCGCCCCCGTACCAACACCTTCCAGGCTGTGTTCCGTTTGAGAAGCCTGATCTCCTACGCCATCCACAAGTTCTTCCAGGAGCGTGGCTTTGTCTATGTCCACACTCCCCTGATCACCGGCTCTGACTGCGAAGGCGCAGGTGAGATGTGTCAGGTCACCACCAGGGATCTGACCAACCCGCCCCGTCAGGAGGACGGCAGC
>JAFUPG010000061.1 GCA_017481325.1 Oscillospiraceae bacterium | reverse complement strand
TCCGTGAAGGTGCACCAAATGGCCCGTTGGTCAAGTGGTCAAGACGGCGGCCTCTCACGCCGCAAACGGGAGTTCGACTCTCCCACGGGTCACCAGCTTTTTTTGCGGCAAGAGGAAAAAAGTACTTGACAAATGCGAAAAGGGCTGTATAATTAAAAAGGTCTTGAGGAACACTTAAGACAGTTGGTGTTGATTGCGGTGAGGGTCCACCTGTTCCCATCCCGAACACAGAAGTTAAGCTCACTTGCGCCGACGATAGTTGCCGGGCGACTGGCCGTGAAAATAGGTAACGCCAACATAAACCTCCACAGCAATGTGGAGGTTTTTTCTTATATTCACACGGAGATTATGTTATGAAAAAGTATAAAGCACTCCCGTATGTGCTGGGAACGGTTGTTGCACTTCTTGTTTTGGCATTGGAGCTGTATTTGTTCTGTCCTGCAATCAATATACATAACTTCGGTTTGTGGCTGATTGTAGATTTTGCATTTTTGGTATTTCTTTTCGTTACCCGTGCTGCACGAGGCTGTAAGGATTTCGGAATTGAGACTGTCACAAAGCAAAAAGGTCCCAAGGGTAAGACGGTAAAAACAAAGAAGCTTTATTTCCATATTCATCATTATCTTGCGCCCATTGGTGTTGCTGCTTTGGCTCTGTTTATCCTTTTTATCAGCAGTACTGTATTTAATGCCGGTTCTTATTCTGAAATTTTGAAGGTAAAAGAATCTGATTTTGCTGCTGATTTGGCCGAGTCGGTGGGAACGGATTCAATTGCCTTGATGGATACCGCATCTGCCAGAATGTTGGGTGATCGGGAGATCGGTGCTCTTTCGGATGTTGTGAGTCAGTTTGATGTGTCCGACGATTATTCTCAGATTGACTATAACGGGAAACCCATTAAGGTTTCAGCCCTGGAGTATGCCGGTTTCTTCAAATGGATCAATCATAAGGATAACGGCGTCAGAGGATATGTTACGGTTGATCCTGTCTCCATGTCTGCTTCCTATATTGAATCCGAGGGAATGAAATACGTTCCTTCCGCCTTCTTTTTCCAGGATGCCCGTCGGCATATGTGGATGAAGTATCCGACCCTAATGCTGGATAATCTCCATTTTGAGATCGATGAGGCGGGAAAGCCCTACTATGTGGCTTCTATTATTGAAAAAACCATCAACTTGTTCGGCGGTGAAACCGTAAGCGGTTGCTTGGTGATGGACCCTGTCAGCGGAGAGGTCGTTCGATATGAGCTTTCCGAGATTCCCCGCTGGGTGGATGTAGTTTTCTCCGGTGATCTGATCTGTCAGCAGTATAACTGGTACGGTATGCTGAACAACGGTTATCTGAACAGCCTGTTCGGGAAGAAGGATTGCAAACGGGTTACTACTTCGAAAACCGAAGAGGATTCTGAGGGAGAGAGTAGCATTCCGGATTACGGCTATGTTGCCAAGGACGGAGACATCTGGATTTATACCGGCATCACATCCGTAAACGGTGACAGCTCCAATATCGGCTTCCTTTTGGCCAACGAGAGAACGGGAGAAAGTCGCTATTACAGCATTGCCGGTGCGGATGAGAAATCCGCCATGGCTGCGGCAGAGGGTGAGGTTCAGGAGAAGGGCTATCAGGCATCCTTCCCGTCCTTGATTAACATTGACGGGAATCCTACCTATATTATGGTTCTGAAGGATGCGGGCGGATTGGTCAAGCTCTATGCCATGGTTAATGTGGAGCAGTATAATATCGTAACCACAGCCACCACTCAGGAGGAATGCATTCAGAAATACAGAGCCGCATTGGGATTAGAGTTCGATCCGCCTGCTACGGATGCAGAGGAGATTGTCATTACCATTGCGCAGATAAAGTACATCGATATCGACGGGAATACCTACATCTACCTGATTGACGAATCCGATAAAATCTATAAGGCAAAGGCAAGCACCCACGAAGCAATGCTTTTATTAGAGCCCGGTGACCGGGTGAAGCTATCCCATTCTTCCGGCTTGATCCTTAGCTGCGAAACCGTCAAATAAAACAAGCCGCCTGCCCTGAAACATTGGCAGGCGGCTTATACTATTGCGGGTATTCTGCATATGTTATAACAGTCCGTCGGTCTGTATGAAATTGTCACGCTTTTTCAAATTGATTTTGTTATGTCTCTGTTTTACAATAAAGTCAGATCATGCATGATGACTATTTATGAAACGGAGTTTTATTATGAATAATGAAATATTGCACGACGAAAGCTATACGATCGGACAAGTTGTTATGATGACCGGTCTGACAGATCGTACGATTCGCAATTATCTCTCTCTCGGCTTCTTAGAGGGCGAAAAGCCAGACGGTCAGTGGCGGTTTACTGCAGAGCAACTGTATTCTTTTATGCGGCATCCTTCTGTAAAGCCCAGTATTTCAGCAAAAAAGAATGCCCTGATTTATGATTTTCTGACTGATACCCGGAGCCATGGTAATGATGCCTGCCTGGTGCTGGATGTGTCAAAGGAGCATAGGACGGCAGTCATGGAATTCTTCTGCAAGGAGATTTCCAATGGAAATTATCAGAATATTCACTTTTCCTTTGAAGAGGTAGATCCGATCGGACGAGTGATTCTGCGAGGATCTTTTCCTGATGTCTTACGGCTTTGCAACACCTATGATACACTATTCAAATAAGTCAACTGCCTGCCCCTAAAAAGGGTAGGCAGCTTAATTATATGCAGATTTGTTTGTTCATAAATATTTCCTGATATATAGGGCACACTCTCTGTATAGGGAGTGTAGGATCATGAAATTGACAGCTTATCAAAGGGGTTTTATTCCGTATGCCCTGGCGGCTTTCCTCATTGGCATTGTTGGCGGCTTTTCCACGGTCTTAGGTCCTGCTTTTGTGCATGAGCTTGGAATTGCCTATCAGAATACCACCTGGACAGCCCTGGCGCAGGCCATGGCCACGGCGGCATTTGCTCCGATTCTGGGAAAATTCGGTGATATTGTGGGACGGAGAAATGCCTTACTTCTTGGAATCGCTGTGTTCAAATTGGGTAATATTTTATCTGCCATAGCGAATTCATTGGCGTTCATGCTGATCGCTCGCTTTGTGGTTGGTATTGGATCAGCTGCTCTTGCGCCCGTGATTCTGGCTTATATTGTCACAGAGTTTCCAAAAGACCGGGTGGCAAACGGTTTCACCGCCTATATGTTGATTTCCAGCGCATCGGTGATTTTTGGCCCGGCGCTGGGCGGCTTGATTACGGAAAATTACAGCTGGCGAATGATGCTGTGGATCTGTGTGGGAATCTGCGCAGTGGTATTTATGATTTCCTGGATCAGCACCTTCGGTCAAAAGAGTAAAAGAGCCAAACTACAGAATTTTGACGGCAGTGGTGCGGTATTTGTGCTGATCTTTTTTAGTCTCTTGCTATGCATTCCGTCCTTTGGTCAGAATTTTGGCTGGACATCAAAGCGGTTTTTAGCCGTATTTGCGGCGGCGGTTGCCGGTCTGATTGGACTGCTCCTGGTAGAGCGAAATAAGAAGAATCCCATTCTCCCGGGAAGCTTTATTAAGCGCAGAACCTTTTTTCTGTGCATTGCCGCACTGTTTCTTACTCAGGGCTTGATGCAGGCCAATATGACCAATACTATTGTGTTCCTGAAATATACACAGCCCGAGAACAGTGAAATATCGGGCTATGCTATTTCTGTGATGTATTTGGGCATGTCACTGGGCGCCTTGCTGTTGGGGCCTTTGGCGGGGCGGATCGCACCCAAAAGAGTCCTGTTCTTATCATTGCTCCTGACCTTTGTAGGCTGTGCTTTGCAGCTTTTATTCTCTGCTGGGACTTCGGTACTGTTTTTTATGTTGGCGCTGGGGCTGCTGGGCTTCGGACTTGGGGCAAACGGGACGATTTTCATGAAAATCATCTTACACGGACTGACTCCGGAGGATGCTGGGGTGGGCACCGGAACTTACGGTCTCTTCCGGGATCTGGCAGCGCCCTTCGGTGTTGCGGTTTTTGTCCCATATTTTACCAATCGGATCACAGCGCTCATCTCCAAGGGGATCGGCGCTGCGGATGCAGCGGTTCGTTCCGTTCATTCCCTGGCTGTGGTGGAGCTTGTTTGCGTATTCCTTAGCATTCTGGTTGTTTTGTGCCTTCCTAAACTCTCCGGAGAGGGAAACGCTCGAAAAACCTCACTTTAAGCTGCGTGCACGGGCGACTTTGCTTTTGGGTTGTTCTTGCAGAGCATAGGTATCGCAGAGATAGCGCACCAGACGGATCATCTCCTCCGGCGCTCCTTTGTAAAGTTCCAACTCCATTTCGCAGAGGGGGAGTTGCTCTGTTTTCCCCACAAGCACGCCCCGGTCGCAGGCCAGCTCTGCCTCACTTCCGTCAGGGAAGCGCAGCATTCTGTGCTGCCGCAGGAATTTAGCGCCGCAGACAGGTTCCACATCTCCAAGGCCATAGAGAAACAGCAGCTCCTTCGGTGCACCGGCTTCCACCAGCCGGACAATGGCACGGTCGTCCAGCACCTCAGACTGAATTTCCCATTCGCCACGGGTGTGGCTCTCAACCGTGGGGGTTTTTACGCAGACCACAGAGTTCCGTCCTTCCTGCCGTTTCCGCAGTGTCCAGTGGCGACGGGAAAAACGGGAATCTGCGGCGTCGTAGTACTCGGTTCGCATGGCAGTCTCGGTGAAGGGCTCGGCCGCCAATGCCTCCAGCAGGGGGTCTGCCATAATCTGATCCAAAAGCTGGATATCGCCAACTTCCAGCTTATATTCCAATTCTTTTCCCATGGAACTCGCCTCCTTATATTAATATGATAACACATCCGGTTTTTCCTGTCAATTTTGTCATAAACATTTCCGATCCCTTTTCCCGACAGAAGATTTGCCACCGAAATGGTAAAATCGGCGCAGATTGATTCAGGAGGAAAGGATAAATGAAGGAGAGCCGTGTCCCTTTGCACCCAAAGCGTTCATTGAGAAAGCAGAATTTGCGGGGACGTCAGCTGTTGCAAGGGCTTTGCAGCTTTGCAGCCGGGTTTTTGATGTCCCCGGCAAAGCTAATGGGATCACCGATCCCTCTGGCAGCCTGTCTGATCAGTGCTTTTCCGCCGGGATTCTGCAGCTTTTCCGCAGGTTTCGGCGCAGTGAGCGGGTATCTGCTATTTACGGATGGCATTCGCTCTGTGGAGCTTGTGGTGATGAGCCTGCTGATTCTGGCCTCTGTTTTGGTGTTTCAGGGGACGGCGCTACCGGAAAAATACTGGTTTTTCCCATTGATGAGCGCAGTTCTTTGGCTGCTTCTCCGGGGGATCGGCTTACATACTGCCTCGGAAATCCCTCAATGGCTCCTACAGGGAGCGGTTTGCGCTCTGGCGGCGGCCACTTTCCGCAGAGCCATGCTCCGGGACCGTGGTGCGGCAATCATAGCTGTGGCTGGGATCCTTTGCGGCCTCAGTTCCCTGGAGCTTGGCATTGACCCCGGCCTGCTTCTTGCCTGCGCCTTCTGCGTCGCTCTGGGCTCCCCCAAGGCGGCAATTGCCTTTGGCTTGGCGTTGGATCTGAGCCACGGCGCAGTTCCCAGCGCTTCTTTGGCTCTCGCCATCCCTTCGGTTATTCTGCAAAAATATGATAAAAAGAACCTGCCAATCTATGGTGCGGGCTTCCTGATGATGGGCGCTCTGATATTGCTGCTGTTTTCCCCACATCCCATAGCGGATTGCTTTGCCTTGGCCGCCGGTACGGCCCTGGGCTTACTGTTGCGCCGCATTCCCTTATTATCTGCGGTGAAGAAAGAGGAATCCCGGGAAGATTACAATTCTGTGCTGCGAAATGCGGCAAGGGTTATTCGCCTGCTGCGCGAGCAATTGCCCCGGGAGGCAGATGTGCCCTGTGAGAGCGAGGCGGAGAGTGTATATGACGGGGCTGCGGAATGTGTCTGCCGCTGCTGCGAACGGTTTCATCGCTGCTGGGTCGACCGGCAGGAAGAGACCTGCAGCGCCCTGAATAGCGCCGCCCGTGGGATCATTACCGCAGGAACCGCCGCAGCGGAGGACTTTCCCAGGAGTTTCCGGGAGAATTGCTGTCACCTGGAGGGTTTCGTCACAGCGGTCAATCAGGAGTTGGAGGGCATGCTCTTTCGCAGGCAGTACAGAATGCGTTTACGGGAGAGCAGTATGGTGGTTGCGCAGGAGCTGCGCTGCATTGAGGAGTTCCTGTTATCCACCGGGCACCGAAACTCTGTTGACAGACTGGGCTACGATACCTATCTGCCGGAGGTGGGTGTGTGCAGCATGAGCAGAGAGGGCGCAATGGTCAACGGCGATCGAAGCCGCCGATTTTACATAGGAAGGCATTACTATATTCTGCTGTGCGACGGCATGGGGAGCGGGGAAGCGGCCTCCCAAATGAGCGGCGAGACCATTTCCCTTCTGGAGGAGCTTTTAAAGAGCGGCATGTGCCCGGAAAATGCCTTAAAGCTCCTCAATGGGGCAGAGCTGCTCCGGGGAGAAGATCGCTTTACCACAGTGGATCTGCTTTCCATTGATCTGCAAACAGGCCAGGCGGAGCTGTTGAAATGGGGCTCTGCCCCCAGCTATTACCGCAGCGGTGAAGAGGTCAAAAAAATCGGGACAGCATCACCGCCTCCGGGAGTGGGGGTGGGAGGAGAACACATCCCGGAGCGGTATTTGCTGTCCCTGTCGGGAGGGGAACTGCTGGTGCTGCGGAGCGACGGCGCTTGCGGCGAGGAGATCGAGGAGGCACTGAGAAGCTATACCGGCCGATCGTCGGTTGCTTTGGCAGCCTATCTGATTTCCGGCATCTCGGGGGAGGACGACATGACGGCACTGACAGTATCTCTGCGGCTGCATTTCTCTTCCTAATCTATATACCATATCTTGTGCGCATAAAATGTCGAAATACAAGATATCGGAAATAATATTTCCCAACCTGCCGATTTTTCTGTTTTTCGCCAATCCCCGGCGAGAAAAACGAAAAACCGGCAGGATCATTTTTCATTCAGCAAATTATGAACATGAGAAAAACTCGCATTTTATGGAATTTTTTTCTTGACAAAGCGATCGAATGGTGCTACAATGTATGCGAGTTAGGAATGACTAATTTTTTTGACCGTGAGTTAGCCTCGTCTAATCCTGCGGCCGCATGGAACGGAGGATCGGAATGAATCTGCGTAATGCCGAAGAGGGTAAGGAATATATTATCCGTCAGATCGATACGGACGACGAAGAGCTGGATGCCTTCCTGTTCTCCCTGGGCTGCTACAGCGGCGAACCCATTACGGTGATCTCCCATCTGAAGGGTGGCAGCGTTGTGTCCATCAAGGATGGCAGATATCAGATCGATAAGCAGCTGGCTGAGGCCATTTTGATTTGATTCATAAGAAAAAGCCTTTTGAAACGGCTTTTTCTTTTTGAAGAGCAGTTAGCCATGGCTAACCTGAAATTTTCTTAGTTTCTTACAGCGATGCTGTTTGAATTGTTCGCAAAAGGAGGAGAAATCCATATGAGAATTGCTTTGACCGGCAATCCCAACAGCGGCAAGACCACCATGTACAATGCCCTCACCGGACGGAACGAGAAGGTAGGCAACTGGGCAGGCGTTACCGTTGAGAAGAAAGAGCACCCCATTAAGAAGAACTACTGCGGCGGTGCAGAGAATGTCATTGCCGTAGACCTTCCCGGCGCATACTCCATGTCCCCTTTCACCTCGGAGGAGAGTATCACCAGCTCTTACGTGAAGAACGAGAACCCCGACGTGATCGTGAACATCGTAGAAGCCACCAATCTGAGCCGCAGCCTGTTTTTCACCACTCAGCTGCTGGAGCTTGGTATTCCCGTGGTCGTTGCTCTGAATAAGGCCGACATCAACAAGAAGAAGGAAACCAAGATCAACACCAAGGCCCTGTCTGAGAAGCTGGGCTGCCCTGTAGTTGACACCGTTTCTACCTCTTCCGAGGGTCTGAGCGATGTGATCAAGGCCGCTATGGCGCAGGTAGGCAAGGATCAGAAAGCGCCCTACAATCAGGGTGACGTGGATCTTACCGATAAGAAGGCAGTGGAAGCGGCAGACAGAAAGCGTTTTGCCTTTGTCAACGGGATCGTCTCCTCTGTGGAAAAGAGAAAGGTGCTCACCCGTGAGCGCAATTTCCAGGATAAGATCGATGCAATCCTAACCAATAAATGGGTGGGACTTCCCATTTTTGCTGTGGTGATGTTCCTGGTGTTCCAGATCTCCCAGGCATGGGTTGGCCCCTGGATCGCTGAGGGCTACGAGTTCTCCAACGGTTTTACTATCCCCGGTCTGGTCACCCTCATTGATATGTTCAAGGAGTGGGTCGCCGGCTTGATGGAGGGGGCAAATCCTTTCCTGGCAGCCCTGGTTACGGAAGGCATCATCGGTGGCGTCAGCGCCGTTGTGGGTTTTCTGCCTCTGGTTATGGTCATGTATTTCCTCATTGCCCTTCTGGAGGACTGCGGCTACATGGCTCGTGCCACCGTTGTTTTGGATCCCATTTTCAAGAAGGTGGGTCTCTCCGGCAAGTCCGTGATCCCCTTTGTCATTGGTACCGGCTGTGCCATCCCCGGCGTTATGGCCTGCCGTACCATCCGCAACGAGCGTGAGCGCAATGCCACCGCTATGCTGGCTCCTTTCATGCCCTGCGGCGCAAAGCTCCCGGTCATCGCTCTCTTTGCAGGCGCTTTCTTCAAGGATGCCTCCTGGGTGGGTACTTCCATGTACTTTGCCGGTATTCTCCTGATTTTCCTGGGCGCTCTGCTGGTCAACAAGATCGCCGGTCACAAGGCTCGCAAGTCCTATTTCATCATTGAGCTGCCCGAGTATAAGCTGCCCTCCCTGTGGAGAGCTTGTAAGTCCATGTGCCAGCGTGGCTGGTCCTACATTGTCAAGGCAGGTACGATTATTCTGCTGTGCAACGCTGCTGTATACATTATGCAGTCCTTCAACTGGAGCTTTGAGCTGGTGGAGGAGGGCATGGAGCACACCTCTATCCTGGCATCCATTGCACATCCCATCTCCTATGTGCTGATTCCCGTCATCGGTTATGCCTGCTGGCAGCTGGCTGCCGCTGCGGTCACCGGCTTTATCGCCAAGGAAAATGTGGTCGGTACTCTGGCCGTCTGCTTCGGCATATCCAACCTCATTGATACCGAGGCGCTGGAAATGCTGGAGGGCTCTGCCTCCGGCATCGCCATGGCCTTCGGCGGTGACACCGGCGTGGCCATGACAGCGGTTGCCGCTCTGGCTTACCTGGTATTCAACCTCTTTACCCCTCCCTGCTTCGCTGCCATTGGCGCTATGAACTCCGAAATCAGCTCCAAGAAGTGGCTCTTCGGCGGCATTGCCCTGCAGCTGGGCGTGGGCTATACCGCAGGCTACCTGGTCTATCAGATCGGTACCCTCATTACCACCGGCAGCTTGGGCGCAGGCTTCGTCCCCGGCCTCATCGCTGTGCTTTGCATGGTTGCTATCGTGGTCTATCTCTGCATCCGCTCCGGCAGAAAAGTGAAGCAGGAATACGCAGCCACCGGCAAGAAGGCCTAATGAACAGAAAGGAGCTGTAAGTTATGACCTTGACAGATGGAATCATCATTGCGGTAGTTGTTCTGATTCTTGGTCTGGCTGGATTCTATGTGTACCGTGCCAAGAAGAGCGGCAAAAAGTGCGTGGGCTGCCCGGACAGTTGTTCCTGCAGCTCCGCAAAGGGCCGGGGCTGCTGCTGCGGCTCTAAGAAGTAAATTTTCCTCTATATAGATTGATTGATTGGTTTGCAAGCATTTTCCCCATCCCCCAAAAGCCCGGGGCTGCCGACAAATTCGGCAGCCCCGGGCTTTTGTATCTGCGCATTATACATTAAACAGGAAATTGACGATGTCGCCGTCTTTCATGACGTATTCCTTGCCTTCGCTGCGGAACAGCCCCTTGGCCTTGGCGTTGGCCATGGTGCCGCAGGCCTTCAGATCCTCAAAGGCCACGGTCTCGGCACGGATAAAGCCACGCTCGATATCGCTGTGGATCTTACCGGCAGCTCTGGGCGCCTTGGTGCCCTTGGTGATGGTCCAGGCACGTACCTCGTCCTCGCCGCCGGTGAGGAAGGAGATATAGCCCAGCAGGTCATAGCTGGCATGGATCAAGCGATCCAGACCTCTCTGGGTCAGACCCAGCTCTTCCATGAACATGGCGGCATCCTCGTCGTCCATTTCAGCGATCTCTTCTTCAAACTTGGCAGCGATGGGCAGCACGGCAGCGCCCTGTTCACCTGCCAGAGCAGCCAGTGCCTTGTAGTTGTCGTTGCTCTCGTAATCGGCCATGTCGTCCTCGGACAGGTTGGCAACGTAGATCACGGGCTTCACGCTGAGCAGACCGCCGTCCTGGAGAATATCCTTGTCCTCCTCGGTGAACTCATAGGTAGAGGCAGGCTTGCCCTCCATGAGGTGATCCAGCAGCGCCTGACACATCTCCACCTCACGCTTGGCCTTCTTGTCGCCGCTCTTGGCATTTTTGGTGGCCTTGTCCAGACGGCGCTCCACCACCTCCACGTCGGCCAGGATCAGCTCCAGATTCAGGTTATCCGCATCCCGTGCGGCATCGGCAGGCTCGGTGAAGATATCGTCGTTGTCAAAGCAGCGGACGATATGCACCAGGGCGTCCACCAGGCGGATGGTCTGCAGATAGGCATTGCCTCTGCCGCCGCCCTTTTTAATGCCCACCACATCCACAAAATCAATGGTGGCGGGGGTGGTTTTCTTGGGGTGGTAATACTCCGTCAGCCAATCCAGACGGGAGTCGGGCACCTTGGCCTGGCCGATGTTGGGCTTGGCAGCGGCGTTGGAATAAGCGCCGGTCTCGGCATGAGAACCGGTCAGCGCATTAAACAGGGTGGACTTGCCCACATTGGGCAGACCGACAATACCTAATTTCATATGATTAAGCTCCTTTTTTGTAAATGGCAGTTTTTCGGAAACACTGCTCAATTCGCTATAACTCAATCAATTATAACACAAAATGCTGCAATGTTCAATAACTTTGTATAGGCAAAAAAGAGGCTCTGTCCCCTCTGGGACAGAGCCTGTGTATCTGCTATGTAGGGTAAGGGATCAGCCGAAGAGGCTGCCCAGCAGCCCGCCACCGCCGCCGGAGGCTTCCTTGGTGGAGCTGCTGCCGGTGGACATGACCTTGGGATCACCGCCTTTGGTACCTGCCACGGGGCTGACCCAGACCTTGCCGGTGCCACGGTACACATTGACCAGGCCTTCACCGCTGACCATGGAGCCCAGGAAACCCTTGGTGACTTTTTCCACACTGAACTGCAGGGAGCCGCTCCAGCAGACCGCCATGTTGCCGTCGATTTTCAGCACATCATCCACCAGCTCGTATTCCACCAGCTCTTCCATGGGTACATAGCTCTCCAGGGCTACCACACCGTTTCCGGTGAAGCAGAGATTGTAAAGCCCTTCGCCGCTGACCAGAGCGGTGCCGAAACTCTGGGTGTTCTGCACTACGGTGTGGGTGACACCGCCTTCGCTGGCCAAGAACATGCCGTCCTCAATGACCAGACCGCCACGGCCCCACTCCGCCACATCCTGCAGAAGAATATGCTTATAGGTGGGCTCCAGAATGACCTGTCCGTTGCCGGAATACTCCGGCTTTACAGCGGTCTCGCTGGTGGCAGCAGCTTTGACCATGGAGCCAAAGAAGCCTTTGGCGCCCTTGACACCGGTCTCCATGGACACATTGCCGATCATCATCTGCATAGAGCCTGCCTGGGTCTTTACGGATTTGGAACCGTCCAGAGTGATCTCCACCTGGCGGAGCTTTACGTTCATTTCGCTGGCGAAATAGGCCTTCTGGGCAGAGCCAAGGCTGACGCTGAGATCTCTCTGATGCTCCAGCACACGGAACATACCCTTCTGGGCGATGATTTTGCGGTTGTCATTGAGCCAGTTTTTTACTTGAATTGCCATGGAAATTCCTACCTTTCTTTCTCTTTTGTTTCACGAAGAATTCTGCGTACGGTTTTTTCCGAGTAGTGGTAGCGTATGGCAAGGGAGCGTACGTTTGAGCCGTCATATTCCTGCAGGATTCGCTGATGCAACTCCTCGGAGTTCAGAAATCGCACGGGGAAATGGATCTGCTGTCCTCGAAACATCTGATAGATCTCCAATGCAATATCCATTCCCAGCCGCTCACTGATCTCTCTGTAGACATTGTTGAGCTGCTTTGGGTCCTGCTGTGCCATCCGATCCCACCTCTTTGCAGGTATTGTAGCACGTAACAAACCGCAAGTCTAATCTCAAAGTTCCTGCGTTTGTCCATCATAAAGAACCTTTCCGGAAATAGGATCGTGCTCCCTTGCACCTCTGGGAACGGTTGGATTCCGTGGCTTCGCTGTGATGCAAGTATCAGGTGCTACAGAGTCCTTCAAAGGAAAAAAGTCCGTCCCGACACAGTGGTCGGGACGGAGCGGATAGTAAACAGCTGTGAGCGGAGTATTTATTTACGGTTTGCGGTAATAAAATAACCGCCGTTGTATTTTCTCACCGTGGAATCCATGGCTTCCAGCAGCGCAAGGTTCCTGGAGACTGCCTTGCGATCGATGGATTTGCCATATTTATCCGCAACCATTTGGCGGATAGTGACCTGATTCCGGGGCTCTCCATCCAGCACCGAGCGGATCATCAGAGCATAAGCACTGGAGCGGAAATTCGCCTGCGGATCCGGCAGGTCGATCTCGCCGGTGTGCGAATAGCCTTCCAAGGTGTGCTGCACCCGGTAGCCCAGCGCCTTCAGCAGCTTCAGGTGTCTTCCAACGGCCTTGCGATCCACCACGGTCTCCCAGCTCTCCCAGATGCGCTGTGCGATCTGATCCTGGGTCAGAGGGGCCTTTCCCAGGGCAAACAGCACCATCAGGGGGTAACCGCTGCTGCCGTAGTCCAGCTGGGGACGGATACGAATGCTGAGGGCCTTTACCCCTTTCCCCATAGCTTTCGTGGGATTTTCATACCAAAAATCCAAATGATATTCGCCGTCCTGCCGCATTTCCGGCAACAAATCGGTATCGAATCTGAGATGGGCTCCGCTGTACTGTTCCCAGGAGAGGTAGCCCGGGGAAAGGATCAGCATACCGTTCTCCGGATCATCGCATCCCTTCGGGATCTCCCTGTCGCATGGGGGGAATTTGGGATCTGACAGATATTTTTTCAGAAAATCGGCAGCCACCGGCGGCAGATCGGAAAAGTAGGGGGATAAATCTAACGTATTTGTAATGATTTTGCGCATGGCCAATTTGGCAGCGGCTTCTGTGGAAAATGTCTCGCTGTGCTCACCGTCGCCGGGAATGGTTTCCCAGTTGCAAATCCAATTTTCTTTCATGGATGACCCCCGTTTTGTTGATGCTTTGAGTATAGCAAGCCCCATGCACCGAAAATGGGACATGGGGCTTCGGGCATGCTATTTCGTTTTTACTTCGTATCTGGTAGGGGTAGCGAATTTGGAGGTAGCGGTTCTTGCGAACTGCTGAAACAGCTGCGCAGTGGCTCTTTCGCAGATCTGTGCAGCACCGGGGCCGCTGTAGGTGCTGGTTTCGAATCGGTTGCCGTTGGGGTAGTAGATCACGCCGTAGTAACGATCCATCTGAATGTACTCCTTTTTATAATATTGGCCTGTAGCCAATACTATCATAACAGAGCGCATAGGACAAAAATGGGATACTACTTCGCCTGCTTCTTTTCCTTAACGTTTTTCAAAATGGCCAGCAGGGTCATGATCATGACAACAATATTGGAAACCGTGCCCACAATATTGAAAATAACGGTATTGAAAATGCAGAACAGAAGCACGTCAATAAAAAAGGCGATCTTCAGCAGCTGCTCATTGTCCTTGAAAAAGAGAACCGCCAGAGAGTACTCCAAATTAGCCACCACCGGCAGCAGACCGATCCAGGAGCGGTTGTTGAAAAACAGACCCAGACCCACACCCAGAGCAATGAGGATCCATTCTACTACGGGGAGGCTGCGCTTTCTGGTGGCAAAAAGATTACGGGCAAGGCTGATGGCATTCTGTACAGCGGCGCTGTAGCCCTTGAGGATCACAGAGCCTACCGCATAAATGCCCTGGCTCAGGCACTGAAACAGCAGCATCTTCCTGGCGGATTTGGCCCAGGAACTGACGGCATCGGTACCCATTGCGATCAGGCTGCAAATATTACCGAGAATTAATTCAAGCATAAATAGCCTCTCAATTATCGATTTCTGTCACGGTGAGTATATCATATTTCCCGGTAACAATCAATCTTTCAACTTGTATTATTTTGCGTCTTGATTATAGGACAGAGAAATTGATATAATGCAATTAACGAATTAGGGAGGTATCGGCTTCGCCGATGGATTTGAAATAGAGTCAAATCAATGTTTGACGGCATATATATTCCAAATCCGTGCCGAAGGCACACCACAGTTTTTAGTCCTTAGCTCTTAGTTATTAGTTTCAAAACAGACCGCAGAATGGACTTTTTGCTGTTGGCCTGATATAAAATAAGCGCTGCCTCCAAAACGGTTTGGAGGCAGCGTTGTTTATGATACTGTGTTTCTTTTCAGCAGCCGTTTTACCGGCAAACTCAGGCATTGCAGCAGAAGCATTAACAGCAGTAGGCCTGCGATCATGGCCAGAGCAAGGGGCTTATGGTATCGGGGCATTGTGCCGTCCAAAAATACGCCTCGAAGTCCGATCCCATAGAGTCCATTTCCGTCATAAAGGCATAGCAGGAAACCCAAAAGCAGATCGGCCAGCAGCCAGTGCCATAACTTCAGATCAAGCAACAAGACACCTGCAGTGGAAAACAGCAGCAGCGGAATCAGCAGCAAAGCTGTGGCTTCGTTGCTCTGGGGGAAGAACCGGGGCAACAGGCCGGGCAGCAGCATAAACTGCACCGCATAGATCAGAACTGCGATCAGCAGCTGCACCGCAAATTGCAGACCTCGACGGGGTTTTTTCATAGCCGTTACCCTCAGGGCAGCGCCTTAAAGTCATTATATGCGATGAGATAGTAGGTGGGCTGCATATGGGGGTGGGTCATGCCGCCGATATAGCAGGTGGCAAAGGCGGTTTTTGCTGTGGCATATTTACCTGCGGTGTCATAGCCCGTCAGAGGACCGACGCTGCTGGCCATATTGGCCAGATTCTGCATCAGGTAGGCAGGGGAGTAGGTGACACGGACGTGCTTGATGCCGAAGGTGCCGCTGACGATGCTCAGCTGGCAGAAGCGGGAGAGCTTTGCCTCATCCATCAGCGCCTGCACCTCCAAGAGCCGCTTTTCAGCGCCTTCCTGGGTGGTATGATAGGCGTTACCGATGTTCACCTGGCCGTCGCTGGTATTGTCCAGCACGTAGAGCTGCTCTCTGGTATCCACGATGGCAGCAAAGGCATTGAGCGCCGAGGCGATACCGCCGTTGTCGTTATAATCCAGACCGGTGAGCCATTCGAAGGTACGTTCTGCATCGCCGAACATATTGGAATCCTCATAGTAGTCCGCAACGCTGATGGTCAGGACAGTGCCGTACTTTTTGAAGCCCCAGTCGGGCAGCGGCAGATAGGGAATCAGGTCGTCGCCATTGGTTACATTAAACACGGTTTCATAAGAAGCAGCGTTGGGATCGGTAGTGCAGTAGGGAGCGGCAAAGGTATAGGTGAAGGAGGTGTAGTCCGGATGATCCTCAAAATAAGCGCCCAGAAGGTTTGCAATGGCAGCGCCACGGGAGTGACCGTTGACAAAAATGGTCTTGGGGATAGAGATATCATCCAGATCATGCCGCCGGATATAGTCTGTGAATTTCGCAATAATGCGGTTGGTGGTTACATCAAAGCCCTTGTGGTTGGCCTTGTTCTTCCAATCGGGATGGGAAGATCCCAGAGCCTTGTAGTAAGAGGAAGTGTCAGCACCTACGTCAAAATTGCTGCTCCACTCCGCATTGGTGCCGTTGGTACCACGGACGTTGAGCACCAGGATCTCCCGAGTCTCTCCGCCGTAAAGCACGGTCCGGTGTCCGATGACGATCTCAGACAGGTCATCCTTATCCACAGCATATTCCGCTGCAGTGAGATGGATATCCTCCACATCCTGCAGACCGAAAATCTCAGGGAAGTCCGTTGCATTGCGAGAGCCGCCGGAAGCACCGCCGGTCACATCGATATACAGATCCTGATAAATATCGGAGGCGTAAAGGCTGCCCAGGACAGAAAGATCTCTGTTATAGACCGTGTTGTCACCAAAGAGCAGGCGGTAGTCCACGGTAAACTCCACATTGCACTGCTCCTTGCCGCCGCTGTAGTACATCACGCCGGTAAAGTGGTTGTTGTCGGGGGCGGCATCCTTCTTGTCGTCGATGCCGTCGTAGTCCGTATCGGTAAGGACGGGGTTGCTGACGTACTGATACATCATCACCTGGCCGTACTGGGTGCCGGTGATCACACCCTGGCTGACCTGGGTCAGCAGTGCATCCAGATCAATGTAGCCCGTGGGGCCAAACTCTGCCAGCTCATCCACGTCATAGATACCGTCGCCGTCGGTGTCCACGGTGCTGCCGGCATAGGGCTCGGCATCCAAACGGACGGGGACGGGAATGGGGCCATCCAGATAGATCCAGTAGCCGTCACCGACGATGTCAGTGCCCAGCTCCCGTGACAGGGTCATGAGCTCTGTTTGGAAATCACCGTAGACATCCAGCCAGACGCCATCGGTGCGGGTGAATAACTGGGTGTAGTCGTTTTTCAGCGCCTCGGTTGTGATGACGCAGCAGCGCACACCTTCATTCTCCAGCAGCTGAATTTCAGCCTCCATGGAGGGAATGCCATAGCGGTTGTCGACCTTATAAGTGGCATCGGTCACCAGAACAAAAATCTTTCCGGCAGAGGCACGCATGTCCAGCAGACGGGCAGTCTCCAGTGCATCCAGGGCGCACTCGGGACGGTCGCCACCGATTCCAAGCTCCAGATTGGAGATGGCCTCAGCATAGGCATCCATGTCCACAAACCAGTTGGAAGAGCCGTTCCTGTGTACCCGGGTGGTATCGTAGCCGTCGTACGCCAGATCCTGATAATCCACCAGGGCAAGACTGGCGGAGATGCCTTCGTCCTTCAGCGCCTCCACAAAATTGCCAACATTTGCTTTTACGTTGTCGATTTCATTGCGCATGGAGCTGGTGGTGTCAATGAGGAACACAATGTCCGCCTGTGCCATAACCTTTTCGGCAGAGCGGGTATAGCGATCTTCGTCGGAATCGCCCACCACAGGCAGGATCAATCCCAGCTCGTCGAAGAGCTTCTTCACATCCAGCACGTAATAGGTTCCTTCCCGGTCGATATCCGCCGAGAGGATGCCGTCTTCATAGCCGGTGGGCAGGTAGTCGGTGGTGCCGTCTTCATTGTATCTGCAGATCAGAAGGGAGGGGAAGCTGCTTTCACCGTGGGCAATATAGCTCACATCGCTGTAGCGCAGACGGAAGGAGAGCTGTCCTGCCGTGATATCATCGCCCTGCAGATCAAAGGCACGGCCGACGATGGCACGGCTGTCGCTGAAACGATTGGAGTCGGTGACCTCCATGGTCACGTTGCGGTTGATATTGCCCTTTACTTCAGCGGTCAGAGAGGGGATCACCAGGTTGTCCTCGCTGAGCAGACGTGTGTCGATGTTCTGCGCCCGAAGCGTCTGGACAAAGCGGCGCTCACCGTCGGGTGTGGTACCGTCGGAGACGGGATTCTGCGGATCAGTGCCCAAAAGCAGCTCGTCGCCGTCGCAAAGTCCGTCAGCATCGCTGTCGTAGAGGGTGGGATCGGTGCCGAGCTCCTGATATTCCCTGTCATCAGAGATACCGTCGCCGTCGGAATCTGCCTTGGAGAGGCTTGTGCCCAGAGCAATTTCTGCAGCATTGTCCAGGCCGTCGCCGTCGGTATCCTCATAAAAATCCGCAACGCCGTTGCCGTCGGTATCCGCAATCCGGGGATCTGTGCCCGTAACATAGATTTCTGTATAATTATCCAGGCCGTCGCCGTCGGTATCGGTTTCATAGGGATCGATGCCGTAAAGCTCAGCAATATGCTCGGGGATCAGGGGGAGCTGTTCCTTCAGCGCCAGAAGAACGTGGAGCCGAGCTAGAACAGCAGCCAGCTGCCCACGGTCACTGTTGCCCTCCGGCAAAAGCAGCTCCTGGGAGACACCGTTGACAAGCCCAACAGAAACCGCCCAATTCAGCGCATCCTTTGCATAGGCTGCGATCTGGGCGCAATCTGAAAACTGCTCCAAATCGGCATTCTCTGCCAGAGGCAGCCCCTTGTACTGGGCATAGCGGAAGAAAACCGTAACCATTTCCTGGCGGCTCATGGGCTGATCCGGCAGGAAAGTGCCGTCGCCGTAACCAAAGGCCAGACCGATGCCCTGGGCCCAACGGATGGCCTCCGTATACCAGAGTCCATCGGGAACATCTGTAAAGCCAAGGCCACGCTCCGAGGGCTCGCCTTCGGCACGGAACAGAACCGTGACCACCATGGCACGGCTGGTCATCGCCTGTGGCAGAAAGCTGTCACTGCTGACCCCATCCATCAGTCCCTGTTCATAGACATAGGCGACGGATTCATAATACCAATCATCAGAAGAAACGTCTGTGAAGGGGAGGCTCTCCTCTGCACCCACTGCCGGGAGGCAGGACAGCAGCAGCGAAAGAGCAAGAATCAGAGAGAAAAAACGATTTTTCATGTGCGCTCCTTTCTTAGTCCAGGGACTCGCTGAGATTGCGGTAGGCGCTGTCCAGGGGACTGCTGCGTTCCGCTTCATTTTGATATTTGCCTACGGTTCTGGCGGCGATCTCCACAGGCAGAACCGTACCTGCACCTGCAACACAGCCGCCGGGACAGGCCATGCCCTCCAGCAGACAGCCCTTGTATTTGCCGGCCTTTGCCAGCGTCATCAGCTTGCGGCATTCCCGCAGACCTTCGGCACGGGCGGTGTGGATCTCCAGCTCCGGCTGCTCTTTGCTGATCAGATCTGTCACAGCCTTTGCCACACCGCCGGCCACGGCAAAGCCTCTGCCGGAGGCGCTGGCCTCGTTGAGCACTACGCTGCCTTCAATTTCCGCAAAGTCCACATTTTTTGCTTCAAACATGCCCTGGAGCTCTTCAAAGGTCAGGACAAAATCCACGTCGGAGCGGATATCCTCTCGAATGGCTTCCAGTTTTTTCGCCGCACAGGGGCCAACAAAGACCACCTTGCAGCCGGGGAACTGCTTTTTCATCAAGCGGGCAGTGAAGACCATGGGGGTCAGGGTCATGGAGATCTTTTTTGTCTCACTGGGGAAGAGCTTGTAAATCATGGAGTGCCAGGCAG
The DNA here is from genome assembly GCA_017481325.1 of Oscillospiraceae bacterium. The sequence continues at coordinate 45,010 of JAFUPG010000061.1, read as the reverse complement.
GGCAGCAGGAGGTGGCCATATAATCCTGCTCCTTGGGAACTTTTTCCAGGAAGTCCTTTGCTTCTTCAATGGTACACAGATCTGCGCCCACAGCCACCTCCACCACACGGTGGAAGCCCAGCATTTTCATGGCGGTAACGAATTTCTCGGGAGTGGAGTACTTGCCGAACTGGCCGATAAAGGCGGGAGCCACAATGGCAATGACCTCGTCGCCCTTCAAAATGGACTGAATCACCTGGAAGATCTGCCCCTTGTCCACAATGGCACCAAAGGGGCAGCTGACCAGACACTGGCCGCAGGCAACGCACTTGTCCTGATGGATCACCGCTCTGCCGTGCTCATCGGAGCCGATGGCATCCATACCGCAGGCAACCTGACAGGGACGCTCCAGATGGATGATGGCATGGTAGGGGCAGGCCTTCTGGCACTTGCCGCACTTGATGCACTTGCTGCGGTCAATAAAGCTCTTGCCGTTGACAAAGGAGATGGCACCTACGGGGCAGACTTTCTGGCAGGAGGCTGCAAGGCAGTTCTGGCAGCTCTCTGTTACGTGATACTGATTTTCCGGGCAGGCATGGCAGGCATAGGGGATGATGTTGATCAGAGGCGGCTCGTAATATTGCTCTGCCACGGCAGCAGCATCCATGCCGTCGGTCATGAGGCTGCGGGTTTGGATGGATCGGACACCCAGACCCATGGCAAGGCGAACACGCTCACCGGCAATGGCACGCTCCAGAAAAATGGACTCACGGTGCAGGGGCTGATCGCCGGGAACGATCACAAAGGGCAACTCCTCCGCATGGGAGTAATCGCCGCCGGCATAGGCCATACGGGCAACTTCTGTAAATACTTTCTTTCGAATGTCGGTAATCAGAGAGGGAATCCCTCGCATAGTGCAGACCTCCGTTTCATTTGATGAGGTAATCATCGCTATTCTTGCGATTTGAACAGACGATAATAATTCTATTATACCAATTACTATTATAGAGTATGGATTGCGCTTTTTCAAGGAAAAAAGACGGTCTGATTGTCCCAAAGACAGAAAAAAAGCAGCTCTGCGGAAACTCCGCAGAGCTGCTTGCGTATTAGTTGACAGGGTCGATGACCAGATCGGGGCCGCCGGGATTCTCGGGATCGGTGGGATCTTCGGGATTCTCGGGATCGGTGGGATCTTCGGGATTCTCGGGATCGGTGGGATCTTCGGGATTCTCGGGATCGGTGGGATCTTCGGGATTCTCGGGATCGGTGGGATCTTCGGGGTTCTCGGGATCTTCGGGGTTCTCAGGATCTTCAGGTTCCTCGGGAGTCTCTTCCTGTGCCAGCTGGAGCTTGTGGAAGCGGGTCATCATGGTGGCCACTTCCGCACGGGTGGCATTGCTCAGAGGCAGGATCTCGCCGTCGTCGCCGACGATGATGCCCTCAGCCACTGCCCAGGCCATAGCCTCACGGGCATAGAGGGAAACGCTCTCCGCATCGGTGAAGTTTTCAGAAATATCGGTGGTCTTGGTGGTATCCATTCCGACGAACTTGGCGTAGCGGTACAGGATGGTAACGATCTGCTCACGGGTGATCTGACCCTGAGGATCGAAGAGGCCATCACCGATACCGTTGACGATCTCGTTCTTGGAGGCCCAGTTCACAGCTGCGGTGTACCAGGCGTTGGTGGCGCAGTCGGTGAAGGGAACGGTGTGGATGTTGTCGAACTCAGGCTGACCTGCAGCTCTCCAGATAACGCTGACCAGTTCTACACGGCTCATGGCGGTGTTGGGGTCGAAGATCATGGAGGTTCTGCCGCCGAAGAGGCCGGCCTTGACCACGTAATCAATATAAGGAGCGAACCAGGCATTGTCGGGAACGTCGATGAAGCTCAGGTCATAGATGGACTCTCTGCCGCAGTTGACGCAGACATAGGTGACGGTGCCGTCCTCGGCAACCTTCTCCTCGTTGTCATGGCCGGTGGGCTTGGAGTACTCAATGGTCTTGGTCTCGCCGCACTCACATTCCACGGTCTTGTGACCCTGGGTGTCGCAGGTGGTGGGAACGTCTTCCAGAACGGTGAGCTCGTGCATCAGGCCGGTCTCTGCATCGAAGTGATACAGATCGGAGCCGATGGTCATCCACTCGGTGACATAGTCGCCGCCGATGAAGTACATCTTCTTGCCGGTCTCCAGATCGGTAGCCCAGCCGGTGTAATCCTCGGGAGCGGGCTCTTCACACTCCTCGGTGACGCAGATGAGGGTATCGTTGGCACGGTCATAGACGTACTCATGCTGGATGACGGGATCGTCGGGATCGTCGGGATCATCGGGATCAATAATCTCCTCGGGGATCTCCTTGGTGAAGCTGTCCAGCTGGGTGCCGTCGGAGTTGTAGGCGGTGATGGTCAGCTTCTTCTCGGTGGCCTCAGCCATGAGATAGACGGAGTCATACTCCTGAGTGACCTTTGCAAAGTGGAACTCGGGGTTGTCCACGGCGATGTAGTTCACATCTCTGGACTTCTCGCCCAGGTCGCCGCAGATGAAGTAGGTGGTGCCGTCTTCCACAACCATGCCGCCCTTCAGCTGCTCGGTACGGGCATAGGAGTGGTCGTGACCGTTGAGGACAACGTCAATACCGGCTGCCTCAAAGGCGGGGGCCAGGATCTCCTGATAGCGGAGATTGCCGGCGGATTCATTGGTGAAGTAGATGGGCTCGTGGACGGTGACCAGCTTCCAGGTGCATTCGGAAGCGGCGGCATCCTCCTGGATCCAGGCAGCAACCTCTTCCAGGTCAGAGCCGTAGTTGATCACAGCCAGATACACATCGCCGTGCTCCACGGAGTAGTAGTTGGGGTGGGGGATTGCGAAGATCTGCTCGGCAATGGCACCGGCAGAAGCACCGTAGTACTCGTGGTTGCCGAATGCGCTGTAGAGCAGCTTGTCGCCAACGCTGCTGTTCTGCAGGATGTTCAGGATCTGTGCGTAGTGGTTGTAGTTGTCGCCGTTGTCGATGAAGTCACCGGTCTGGATACCGAAGTCTACATCATACTCAGCGATCAGAGCCAGAATGGCATTGATCTCATTGATGGCATCCTCGTCCTGTGCGGGATCGCCGGTCATCTGGGTGTCGCCCAGAATGTAGAACACAGAAGTTTCATCGTCAGCGGCCTCGGTGGTAAAGGTCATAGCCTCAGACCAGGCTTCCTCGCTGCCGTCGCCCAGCCAGTAGTAGTAGGTGGTTTCGGGGGTCAGACCGTCCAGGGTGACGGTGTGCAGGTAAGCAGCATTGCCGGTGGTGGCAAAGGGAACCATTGCGGTCTCGCCACGGACGGTGAGATAGTTGGTGTCGGGGCCAAAGCCCTTGGTCAGCTTCTCATACTGCTCTTCGGTCATGTAGCGGATGTAGGCCTTCTCTCTGGCGTAGTTGGCATTGGTGAACCAGGAGATGGAGGTCATGGTGCTGTCGTCTTCCACGATGTTGTGGCGGACGGCATTGGGCAGGTTGTCCTCGTTGCCGGCATAGCCAAGAACCTTGGCCTTGGACTCGAAGGACAGACCCAGCTCGCTCTCGGCGGTGATGACGAACTCGGTACCGACTTCCATGGCAGCCATGGCATTGGTGGTCAGAGTGCCGTCTTCGGCAGTGGCGCCGATCTCGGTGCCGTTGAGCTTCACGGTGACATTGGCAGCGGGCAGACCCTCGATGTCATAGACAGTGATGGTGCAGTCTCTGCCGTAAACCATGGTGCCGATGGCTACGTCGTAGTAGGCAACCACGGGCAGAACGGTGTAGCCGTAAGCATCGGTGCCCACAGCGCCGTTCATATCGGTGAAGGAGATGTTGCTGACACGGTACTTCAGGTAGTCCACCTCGGGGTCAACGGTGGTGGGAATATCGAAGCTGACCGTTGCCACAGTGCCGGTGAGACCTGCCTCAGCGGAGACCGTCAGGGTCAGAGCGCCCTTCTTGTAGCCGGTGGAGAGGAACTCATATTCGCCGGTGACACCCTCTGCGAAGGTGATGACGGGAGCGCCGTAGACGCTGCCGCCTGCGCCGGTGGTGGGAGTACCGAAGTCGGTATTGATGTCAACGACGGTCATTTCGATCTCGTTGACAGTGCCTTCCACGGTGAGATCCATGACATAAACGCCGCCCAGGGTGACGATGCCGTCGCCGCCGAAGGTGACATAGGCATTCTCAGCGCCTTCCACAGCCACGTCGAACTCACGGGTCATGGAAACGGTGTTGCCGTCGCCGTCGGAGATAGTGACGGTAACGGTATGGTGGCCGTTGCCCAGGGTGGTACGGGTCATGGCCTTGCTGTCGTCGCCGTCGCAGGCGATGTTCTTGCCGTCGATGAAGATGGTGGTGGCAGCGGCGTCAACGCCGGTGCGGTTCTGGCTCTCGGGATCGTGGAATGCGGCCTCGATCTCCACGTCAGCCTCGGTGATGACGGTGGAACCATCGGCTGCCAGCTCCATGCCGTTGACGGTGAGGGTGTCGATGACGGGGTTGACCAGATCATCCAGGTTGGTGCCGTAGACGAAGCACATATCGTCAAAATACAGGGTGCCGTTGAAGCGGCCTTCACCTGCGGCGGGCTGATAGGACAGCCATACCAGGCCCTCGCCCTGACGGATCATGAGAGGATGCTCGGGGGTGATGGAGGCGTGGAGAGCGGTCAGATCTGCATAGCAGTACATCCAACCGGTCCAGTTGATGCCGCCGGACTGCTCGCCCTCGGAGGCATTGAGCAGGGGGATGTTCTTGGTGGAGTAGCCATTGCCGTTCCACACAGCAATGTCCACATAGACCTTGTAAGCGGGGGTGCCTTCGGGAGCATAGACCCAAACGCCAACCTGAGTGGGATAACCCTCAACAGGGATCTCCTCGCCGCAGTAGCGGACATAGAAGTTGGAGTTGGAGCTGTTGTCGAAGGAGGAGTAGTCGTAGTTCAGCTCCAGAGCGTAGTCGCCGGAACGAACCTGGCCGCCCTCTTCTCTGCTGACGGTGCGCAGAGCGCCGGCATTGTAGGCCTTGATGGAGTTGTTGGGCCACAGATAGTAGGTGTAGCCGTTGGCACGGAAGATGGGAGCAGCGGGAACTGCGGAGTCGTAGTTGCCGGTGAACTGATAGGGAGCGGTCAGGGTGGTGACGGTGGGGCTGCCGGAGTAAGTGCCGGCGGTGATGACATCCAGGGTGGGATATTCACCGTAGTAGCCGTCGCCATAGGGGCTGCCCTCGTAGTGGTAGGTATTCTTGCCCCAGTGATAGTGTGCAGCGGTGAGAGGGCCGTTCTCATCGGGCTCGAAGTCCTGATAGATCACGGGCATCTTACCGATCTCCACATGGATCACATCGGAGAGGGTAGTGCCGTCCAGCTTGGTGTAGGTCACGGTCACATCAGCGGTGACAGTGCCTTCAAACTTGCCGGAGTGGAAGATATTGCCGTTCATGGTGCCCACGGCGGCATCCTCCACACCTTCGGTGGTGGACTTGATCTCCCAGGTGAAGTCGCCATCCTTATAGTGGATGACGCGCTTGAGGTACTTGGCATTCAGACCCAGGTTGGAGCCTGCGTCAAAGTCCAGGGAGATGGACTCGCCGGTAAAGTACAGATCGTCAATATCGGCGATGGTGATCTTGGTGCTGCCGTAGTTGGAAGCGCCCTTCATCAGGCTGACCTCCACCTCACCGGCAAAGCCCTCCTCTGCGGTGAACACGCCGTCGGAGGTGATGTCGCCGCACTCGGCGGCTACGGACCAGGTCAGACCCTCGGGGATCTCGGCAGGCTCGCCGGCGGCGTCAACGCCGATGGCGGTGAACTGCACGGTGCTGCCGGGGGTGTAGACTTCGTTCTTGGGGTAGAGAGAAGCGTGGTCGAAGCTGCCGTCGGAGATGGCGGTAGAGACCATCAGCAGAGCGGAAGCAACGGTACGCTCGGGGCCGTCGGAGGGAGAGTTACGAACGACCATTTCCTCGGTGCCTTCACGGACGGTGGCATAGGTGGCAGAGCCGCCGCCGTCTAAGTACAGGGCATCCACGCAGCCGTTCTGCAGCAGCAGCTCGGCCTGATCGTACAGGCTCATACCCACGGAGTAGGGAGCCTGTCTGCCGTCAGCCAGGAAGGTGACCACAGAGCCGTCCGCCTTCATGCCGATGGAATTACGGGGCATCTGATCCTTGTTGTTGGGGTCGGCAACATTGACGCCGTCCTTGACCAGATAGAAGGGGCCGGAAATGGCTTCCAAAACATCGGAGTGATCGGTGCCGTAGTCACGGATGGCATAGCTGCCGTCACGGAGCACTGCAAAATAGGGCTCCTGGGCATTGCCGTTGCCGGTCTGCACCACATTGCCCTCCATAATGAGGTAGCCCAGAGGCTGCAGGGTCTGCATGTTGTAGTAGTCACCGTTGGTGGCGAAGATGACCTTATCGCCGGTGGCTGCTTCGTAGGCCTTGGCCTGGTCAGTGGTTCTGGCCATGCCCCAGGTCAGGTTTTCGGCGGCTTCAGCACGACTGCCCACAGTGGAGCCCTCGGTGTAGTAGCCGGTGTAGGAAGCCTTAAAGGTGACCTTAGCGCCGGGAGCCACGGTGGTCATAAAGCCTGCCACCTGCTGCTCGCCGCTGGCGTCATTCAGCAGAACCTGGGTTTCCGTCACACCGGCGGTGATGACGTAGTCGGTCTGAGAGATGACGTAGAGGCCGGAAGGTGCGACAACAGCCTTTTCTTCGGCAGCGAATACGGCGGGCAGAACACCCACAAGCATTGCCAGAGCGAGGAAGAGGCAGATGACCTTCCTGAACATGGAATTCTTCATTTCATCGTTCTCCTTGTATGAATTTGCCATATGTCATATGGTTCTTCCTATTATCTCATCTTTTGCTGAAAAAGTCAAGAGGAACTTAAATATCTTAGCCGTCATAATTCAGTGGTTGTATTTTACAGTGTCATCTGCTATAATATCAACAACCATAGAATACTTTGGTGCGAAAGGAGCATAGAAAAATGAAGAAAGTTCTTGGACTTTTTCTGGCGGCAGTATTGCTTTTGGGGCTGATCCCGGCAGTGCATGCAGCCCCCATTGAATTTCAAAACGTATATACCCTGGCTGATCCCGAAGCGGCGGATTCCCGTGCGGATCTGAAGACCCTTGACGGTATTCACTATCTCTTCCTGCCCTCGGCAGTAGATGCGGGAAATCTGTCTCTTTTCTTCGAACTGAACGATGCCGCACAGATCACCCTTACGGGCGATTTGGGCAGCGCCGTGGTGAAAAGCGGTGAGGCTTTTGACCTGTGGAGTCTGTGCACCGAGACGGAGCGACCTGTCCTGAATATCACCGCTCAAAGCGGCAGCGATCTTGCAGAGCTCTCCCTGACGCTGGTCTTCACTACGGGCATGGGCAGCATGTTCTTAGTCAGCGAGGACCCTGTGAATCAGGGCCGTACCTGGGTGGAATCCAGCCCCGACAAGTCCAACAAGGCCAAGGGCAGCATGTACTACTGCACTCCCGAGGGCGAAGTGGTCTACGCAGGCGCTCTGACCCAGATCAAGGGCAGAGGCAACTCCACCTGGCTGGCAGAGAAGAAGCCCTACCAGATCAAGCTGGACAGCAAAACCGACCTGCTGCAAACCGGCGACGACAGCAACAAGAGCAAGACCTGGGTGCTGCTGACCAATGCCTCCGATCCCACGGGCTTAAGAAATAACATTGTATATGACCTCTCCGTTGCCATGGGCATGGAGCCGGGCATCCAGTGCGAGCCCATCAACCTCTACTACGACGGCGAGTACCGTGGCACCTATCTGCTCTGCGAGAAGGTGGAAGTAGGCAAAGGCCGTGTGGACATTGAGGATCTGGAGGGTGCCAACGAGGACAGCAATCCCGACATCGATCTGGAGGATCTGGAAGTGAAGGTCGGTGTCACCGAGGAGGGCACCTCTTACACCTACTGCGAGGGCATGACCAACCCCGAAAACTACTCCGGCGGCTACCTGCTGGAGATGGATACCGCCGTCCGTGCCCAGGCGGAGGTCTGCTACATCACCACCACCCGTCTGCATTACATCGTGGTCAAGAGCCCCGAGTTCTGCAGCAAGGAGGAGATGGAGTATATCGCCAAATACTACCAGAACATTGAAGATATCGTCTATAACGGCGGCGTTCACCCTGTTACCGGCCAGACCTTGGAGGAAGTTGTGGACGTAGAGAGCCTTGCGGAGTGCTACATCATCAACGAGTTGACCAAAAACCCCGACGGCTACCGCACCTCTACCTATTTCTATAAGGATGCGGACAGCGACATTCTCACCGTCGGCCCCATCTGGGACTATGACCTGTCCTTCGGCCGTTCCTGGGGCGAGTTTGTAGCGCCCTGCTCCAAGCCGGAGGGCTTCTTCACCATCCACAGCCGCTTTGCCGAGGCACTGTATCAGATCGGCTCCTTCCGTCAGGCGGTGCATGATATCTATTTGGATGAGGTCTCCCCCCTGCTGAACAGCAGCCTGCTGGCAGAGGAGTCTGCTTCCGATATTATGATGACCATGGAGGGCTATGTTGCCCAGATGCGTCCCTCCGCTCTGGCCAACGGCCTGATCTGGAACATCTCCGAAGGTCATTTCAACGGCGAGGTCCGCAATCTGGAAAACTACATCTCCATCCGCAATGCCTGGCTGACCGAGAACTTCGCCAGCTGGAATGCCGAGACGATTGCCCCCCTGAACAATTACATTGACGTGGAACCGGAATACTGGTACTACGAGCCCATTACCAAGGCCACGGACTACGGCATTCTCAACGGCCTGGATCACGGTATTTTTGACCCCAACGGCCAGACCACCCGTGCCATGGCTGCCAAGGTGCTCTTTGAGATCTCCGGAGCGGAAAAACCGGAATACAGCAATCGCTTCTCCGATGTATTTGACTACGAGTGGTTTGCACCGGCTGTCCTGTGGGCAGCGGAGAACGGCGTTGTCACCGGCCATGAGGACGGCACCTTCCATCCCAACGAGACCATTACCCGTCAGGACATGGTGGTGCTGATGTACCGCTATCTGGGCTCTCCCGAGGTCGGCGGCGACGCTCTTGCGGACTTCACCGACGGCGATACCATCCTGCCCTATGCCGTCAACGCCATGAACTGGGCCATTGAGAACGGCATCGTCCAGGGCTATGAGGACGACGGGATCAAGACCGTACAGCCCTTCAACCCCATTACCCGGGCGGAAATGGCAGCCATTGTGGTCCGTTACTACGAGACCTTCGTCATGGATGCCCAATAAATATGGATGCTCCATAAGAAACAGGCTGTCGCACCGTTTGGTGCGGCAGCCTGTTTCTTGTTCCTTATTTTTCTACCAGCATGCAGGCGCAGTAGCCCTCTTTGGGTTGGAAGCAATGGACTGTGACAGCGGTATTTCCGAGCCTCTCCTCTGAAATATCCCGAGTTTCGCCGTTTAAGGCAACATCTGCGAAAGCAACCGCCCACTTTTTGTCTTTTGCGGGGAATAATTCAAAGCAGGAACGGTTTAAAATCTCTTCCATGGGTCTGTTCTCGAATTCTGCCATTGCCCGGTTGCAGTAGCGGATCAAGTAGTCGACACGGTGACGATTCTGATCAAAAACCACTTCGATGACACAGAAGGGCAGCGGCAGCTTATCCAATATGGAAAAGTGTTCAACGAGATTCTTGGGGATGTAAATGGGAGCGGGGAGCATACGGTTGAGAAGCCGTGCATTGCGGTTGTGGGCACCGGGGGTGCGGATTCGACCACGGAAGGCAGCACCGTCGGTCATGGTATAGAGCCCCTTGTCGATGCTGACGATCTCCTTTTCGTTGAGGAGTACACCTTTGTTGACACTGAGCATGGTGAGGGGAGCCAGCTGTGATGGCATATCCTTCAGGGGAGAGAAGGTCTCGGCGGTGCGGCCATCGTTAAGGTGAAGGACGGTTTTTCCGTCGCTGCGCACGATATAGAGAATTTGTTCCGGCGTGATATTTTGCTTTGTCAGAAATCTCTGAAACTGCGTTTTCATGGCCTCTTCTCCTTTTTCTTTTATCATACCATAGCATTTGCATAAAAATCAAGATATTTTGACGGAAAAATTGTGCAAATTCTATACTTTCTGAAAGTATATGATATGATTTGAGGCTAAAAGGCAGGGCGAGGGCCCTGCCTTTTATTTACCTCAGCGATCCAGCGCCGGGTTCATATAGTAGATGTTCTTTTCGTCCAGCCGCTGCCGCAGCTTTTCCATAGCCTCACCGAAGCGCTGGAAATGCACAACCTCTCTGGCACGGAGGAACTTGATCACGTCGTTCACATCGGGGTCGTCGCTGAGCCGGAGAATGTTGTCATAGGTGCTGCGAGCCTTTTGTTCTGCCGCCATATCCTCGGCCAGATCGGTGACGGGATCGCCCTTTACCTGCATGGTGGCTGCGCTCCAGGGTGTTCCCGAGGCAAACTGCGGATACACACCTGCCGTATGGTCCACAAAATACGGCGCAAAGCCGTCTGCCCTCTGCTGCTCCGGTGTCAGCTTTCTCGTCAGCTGATGGACGATGGTTCCCACCATCTCCAGGTGCCCCAGCTCCTCTGTGCCGATGTCTGTCAGTAAGCCCTTTAATTCCGGGTAGGGCATGGAGTAGCGCTGGGAGAGATAGCGCAGAGATGCGCCCAGCTCACCGTCGGGGCCGCCGTATTGGGAAATGATGATACTTGCCAGCTTGGGGTTGGTGTTGGCGATCTTTACGGGATACTGCAGCTTCTTTTCATAGACAAACATCTCTCAGCCCTCCTTTCTGCAGTTGGCAGCGTATTCCCAGGGCCAGGGGTCCTGCATCCATGCGTAGTTCTCCCGCTCTGCCGCAGCGGTCAGCGTCAGAGGACCACACATTTTTTCGTATTCCTCTTTGCCCTTGCGGTACAGCTCTGCATAGGAGCGGAACAGCTGGAAGGCTTCTTCGTCGTCCATATGGGTGTCCAGATACTGACCCAGCTCCGTCAAAGCGAAGCAAAGGGTCTGTAGCTCGTGCAGAGGCGTGTCGCTGAGGGGCTTTTCATTGACCAGCCCCATAAAGGGCAGATCCAGACCGGGGAACAGCGTCCCACGGATGACGGCCTTCTTGGCGGCATAGGTGGGCGGATTGTTGGGCTGAAAGGGGACGTAGGGGTTGGCAAGGTAAGCGTGCCGGGGCAGAATGCCGGTGCGGCCGTCGCCGTTTTGCTCTCCGCTGTCCCAATTCCGGACAAGTGCTTGGGATCTGAATTCCAATTTCCATTCCTCCTTTGGGGTTCTTCCCCTTTTCAGCATATGTCCCGGGAAGCCTGTAAGTTCCGACAAACAGCGGCAAAAAAGCAGCTTGCCGTTTATGCTTCGGCAAGCTGCTTCCAGTATGCCACCAGATCCTGATGGGTGGTGACGATCTCGATATTTTCCAGCTCCTGCGGGGAGAAGAAGCGGAGATTTTGGGACTCTTTGCTGCTTTTCAGCTTCGGCTCTGCGGTCAGTACAGCATGGAAGAGTACAATGATCATGCGCCAGACCGTGCCGTCGGCATAGGCGGCAATGCGGTCGTCATCGCAGATTTTCAACTGCCGGAAGGCGTTGGGTGGCAGATAAATTCCTGCCTCCTCCCGAAGCTCACGGCTGATGCCTACGGCATAGTCCTCGCCTTTGCGCAGTCTCCCACCGGGAAGACCCCACAGGCCGCAGTCCCAGCGCTGCTCCAAGAGGAGCTTTCCCTCCCACTGCAGCAGCACATTGGTGCCGATACGGGTGGGGCTGTTGGGCTTCGGCGCATTGGGATCGTTCAGATAATATGTCCCGATGGCCATAGCTTAACCGATGGTATTGCTGACAGCACTGCTGATCTTTTCGTACAGCGCCATGGCTCTTTGATACTGCTGCTGTGCAGGAACCATGATCTGCGCCTTGCCCTCCTGATGCTTCATGGCATTCACGTTGATCCGCACGTTGAGATAAGCGCCAATGACGCAGGCACGCAGACACTCCGCTGCCACGCCCAAATCGCTGGCGCAGTTGGGATTGCTGCGGTCGATCAGCTTGGCGGCCTCTTCCAGAGCCTCCGTGGCCATGGTCATGGTCTGCAGCGGAACGTAGGCGGCATGGGCGGTGGCCTCTTGGATCTTCTCGCTGCGGGCGAGGATCTCTTCGGGAGTCTCCTTGGGCATGCGGTAGCTGTTTGCCATACCGAAATAGGCATCGGCATCCAGCTGCATCTGCGCCATCAGGCGGAGGTACAGCTCCTCGCAGTTCTTGCTGACCTCACGGCAGATGTGGAACCACTGGGAGTACTTGTAATTGCCCAGGGTCAGCTCTGCCACCATCCGCACCAGACCGGCACCCTGAGCGCCGGAGAGGGCAGCGGCGGTGCCGCCGCCGGGGGCGGGGGAGTTGCTGGCCAGCTCTTCCAGATAATTGGCTACGGGTAATTCAAATAAATTCATAAGATTTCTCCCTTTTTAATTACGGTTTTCGCCATATTGACCCCAAAACGGTACAGAACCAGATCCAGATCCTCCGCATCCCAGATCACCAGATCCGCCTGCTTGCCTACCTCCACACTGCCCAGAGTCTCACCCAGACCGATGGAGCAGGCGGCATTTAAGGTCACCGCAGTAAGCACTTCTTCCGGCTTCAGCTTATATTTCAGCAGACCCAGCCGCATGGCAAATTGCAGGTCATAGGAGGGGCAGGAACCGGGGTTAAAGTCACTGGCAATGGCCACAGGAACACCGGCCTGGACCATGCCTCTGGCGTTGGCATAGTGCTTGTCCAGATAGAAGGAGGTCTGGGGCAGCAGATCCGCCATGACCTTGCCCTTTGCAAGAGCTTCGATCCCGGCTTCGTCTGTGGCAATGAGATGCTCCGCAGAAACGGCGCCTAATTCCGCTGCCAGCTGCGCACCGCCGATGGCCTCGATCTCATCGGCATGGAGCTTCAGCTTCATGCCCAGCTCTCCGGCACGCCGCAGCACCTTGCGGCATTGCTCTGCGGAGAAGACACCCTCCTCGCAGAAGGCATCGCAGTAGGCGGCCTTGTCTTTGACCGCAGGCAGCATTTCCTCCACGATCAGGTCAATATAGCCGTCGCTGTTGCCCTTGTACTCCGGGGGCACCGCATGGGCGGCCATAAAGGTGGAGACGATATCCATCCTATGCTGCTTTTGCAGCATGGAGATGACCTCCAGCTGCTTCAGTTCTTCCTGGGTAGACAGGCCGTAGCCGCTCTTGATCTCGCAGGTGGTGACACCCAGCTGCAGCATCTCGTCCAGGAAGCCCTTGCTCCGCTCATAGAGCTGCTCTGCGCTTGCGCTTCTGGTGCTGTTCAGGGTGTTGAGAATACCGCCGCCGGCCTGCAAAATTTCCAGATAGGAGGATCCTTGCAGCTTTAAGGGCACTTCATGCTGCCGCCAGCCGCCAAAGACCAGATGGGTATGGCAATCCACCAGACCGGGGGTTACCAGCTTACCTTTGGCATCGATCTCCCGATCGACCGCCAACAGGGGACACACACCGCCGTCATAAATGCCGATGATGATGCCATCCTGCACGAAAATGCATACATCCCGCAGCTTGCGGTTTTCCCCCTGGGCAGCGCCGCAGAGGGGAGCGGAGCCCACAGGAGTCTGGAGCAGGCCAATATTACGGATCAGCAGACGAGACATAGAGGGAACCTCCTTACTTCAGCATATGGCTTTCCAACACCTGACGGTCGGCATCGAAATTCTCCAGCTGCAGGTAATACTCTGCGCTGTCAATGAGGAACTTCAAGGGGGTCAGACCCACGACCTCCGTGCCGATGATGCTGACGCCGTAGCGCTTCGCCTCGGCACGCACCAGCTCCACCACACGGTAAAGGGGAGTCACATTGCAATCAGTCATATTGATGGAGACCTGAGCCATGTCCCGCTCCTCGATGTAAAGACCCAGAGCCTTTACGCAGTGCAGGCCGCCGTTTTTCTCCCGGATGATCCCGGCAATGGCTTTGGCTACGCTGACATCGGAGGTGGAGAGGTTGATATTATAGGCCACCAGGAAGGGTCTTACGCCCACAGCCACAGTGCCTGCGGTGGGGTGAATCGTTCTGCCGCCGAAATCCGGCTCCCACTCCGGGAGCAGAACCTTCTCCGCCATGCCCTCGAACTGTCCCTTGCGGACAGCGGCCAGATTCTGACGGTGGGGCGCAGAGGCAGAACTCTCATAGAGGAATACGGGCATCTTAGCCTCTTCCCAGATCCGCCGAGCGGTCTGCTTGGAGAGCTCAATGCACTCCTCGGTGCTGATCTCACGGATGGGAATAAAGGGGATCACGTCCACCGCACCCATACGAGGATGCTCGCCTGTGTGCTTGGTCAGGTCGATCAGCTCTGCTGCCTTCTTTGCCAGCTTTACCGCTGCCTCCTGCACACCCTCGGGGCTTCCCATAAAGGTGATGACGGAACGGTTGTGGCTCTCGTCGGAGCTGTAGTCCAGCAGCGTGACACCGGGGGTCTGGCGGATCTGATCCACGCAGGCTTCGATCACATCCTTGCGGCGGCCTTCGGAAATGTTGGGAACACATTCAACGATTTTTGCCATCGGAATTAACCTCCCTTAGAAAATAGCATCTACCTGGGCATCGATCAGTTCATCCCTGCACAGATAGGGAATGGTGACATGAGCTTTGCCCTTCTGATTTTCGTTGTAGCTGAGAACGGTCTCAATGGAGTGGGGATTTCTCGCCCAGGCACGGCGGGCAACGCCGCCCATGACGTCCCACATTAGGCTGGAGCGGATGACTTCATCCACACGCTCACTGCCGTCCAGTACCAGACCGAAGCCGCCGTTAATGGACTTGCCAATGCCCACGCCGCCGCCGTTATGCAAGGCGATGAGGCTCATGCCACGGGCGGCATTACCGGCGAAGCACTGCACCGCCATATCTGCCATAACGTTAGAGCCGTCTTTAATGTTGGCGGTCTCACGGAAGGGGGAGTCCGTGCCGGAGACATCGTGGTGATCTCTGCCCAGCATCACGGGGCCGATCTCGCCCTTGCGCACCATCTCATTGAAACGCAGGGCAATGTGGCAGCGACCCTCCGCATCCTGGTAGAGGATACGGGCCTGGGTACCCACCACGAGACGGTTCTGCTCCGCATCCCGGATCCAGCAGTAGTTATCCCGATCCTGCCAGCGGCGGTTGGGGTCGATGCAGTCCATGGCAGCGTGGTCGGTCTTTACCAGATCCTCGTGCTTGCCGGAGAGGCAGACCCAGCGGAAGGGGCCGTAGCCGTAGTCAAAGAGCTCGGGTCCCATAATATCCTCCACATAGGAGGGGAAAATAAAACCGTCCTTGTCGTCTACGCCGTTTTGGAGATCTCCGTGATGCCGGAGTCGTAGACACTCTTCATAAAGGAATTGCCGTAGTCAAAGAAGTAAGTGCCATCCTTGACCAGGGTGCAGATAGCGTCAAAATGGCGGCGGAAGGAGGCATCGACGGCCTTCTTGAAGCCCTCTCTGTCCTCAGACAGCATACGGGTGCGCTCCTCGAAGCTGTAGCCCACGGGGCAGTAGCCGCCGTTATAGGCATTGTGGCAGGAGGTCTGGTCGGAGAGCAGGTCAATGTGGAAGCCGGTTTTCACGGCATATTCCAGCAGGTCAACAATATTGCCGTGATAGGCAATGGAAACGCTCTCCAACTTCTCCTTCTTCTCCTTTGCCAGAGCAAAGATCTCCTCCAAATTGTCGGAGATCACCTCCACCCAGCCCTGATCGTAGCGGGTCTGGATACGGGAGCGATCCACCTCGGCAAAGATGCCCACGGCTCCTGCAATATTGGCAGCCTTGGGCTGTGCGCCGCTCATGCCGCCCAGACCGGAGGAGACGAAGGTGATACCCTTCAGATCCCCGTCCTCGCTGACACCGAGATACTTGCGGCCTGCGCCCAGAATGGTGTTAAAAGTGCCGTGGACAATGCCCTGGGGTCCGATGTACATCCAGCCACCGGCGGTCATCTGGCCGTAGTTGGCAACGCCCATCTGCTCGGCAATCTCCCAGTCCTTCAGGTTGTCGAAGAGACCCACCATCAGAGCATTGGTAATGATCACACGGGGGGCTTCGGGACGGGAGGGGAACAGCCCCAGGGGATGGCCGGATTCCACCACTAAGGTGGTATCCTCGGTCAGCTCTTCCAGATACATTTTCAGCAGGCGGTACTGCAGCCAGTTCTGGCAGGGCTGGCCGGTTTCACCATAGGTAACCAGCTCATAGGGATACAGTGCCACTTCAAAATCCAGATTGTTGTCGATCATCACCTGGAAGGCCTTGCCCTCTACGCATTTGCCCTTGTACTCCTCAATGGGCTTGCCGTAGATGCGGCCTTCGGGACGGAAACGGTAGGCATAGACCCGTCCACGGGTACGCAGTTCTTCTAAGAATTCGGGCGCCAGCGTCTCGTGCAGCTCTTCGGGCACATAGCGCAGAGCGTTCTTCAGGGCGATCTTGGTCTGCTCCTTGCTCAGGCAGAAGCCACGGTCAGGCGCACGGCGAATGCCCTCCTGAAAGGCGGGATATTCGGGCAGCTCCGACGGGAGCTTAATGGTCATGGCACGGGCAATGGAATCGTTCATTCTTCCTATTCCTCCTTAATTCAGTTCGGGGCAGGCTTCCTTGGCAATATGGTACAGACTCTCGTCCTTGATCATTTCGAAGGCTTTATTCAGCTCGGGGTACATGATCATATCCTGCTCCACAAAGGGGATCTGCTTGCGGACGTGGGCAAAGATCTTTCTTGTCACGGGGGACATCTTCTCCTCGCCACGGAAGGAGATGCCCTGGGTGGCTGCCATCAGTTCAATGCCCAGCACACGCTGCGCATTTTCCAGAATGGCCAGGGCCTTACGGGCGGCTGTGGTACCCATGGAAACGTGATCCTCCTGGTTGGCAGAGGAGGGAATGGAGTCCACGCTGGCAGGATGGGCATTGACCTTGTTCTCGGAGACCAGGCTGGCCGCCACATACTGGGCGATCATAAAGCCGGAGTTGATGCCGCCGTCGTGAACCAGGAAGGCAGGCAGACCGGAGAGCTGGGGATTCACCAGCCGCTCAATGCGCCGCTCGGAGATATTGGCATACTCGCTGAGGGCGATGCCCAGGAAATCCATGGCCAGAGCAATGGGCTGCCCGTGGAAATGGCCGCAGGAGATGGTCTCGTCCTCCTCGGGGAAAATCAGGGGATTATCGGTGACGGAGTTGATCTCCGCAGTCAGGGCGTTGTAGGCATAGCCGATGGCATCACGGCTGGCACCGTGTACCTGGGGCACACAGCGCAGGGAATAGGCATCCTGCACCCGATCCAGACGGGTACGGTGGCTGAGGTTGCTGTCCTTCAGAAGGGCACGGAGATTGGCGGCGCTTTGAAGCTGACCCTGATGGGGGCGCAGCAGATGGGCTTTTTCGTCATAGGCGATGGTGATGCCCAACAGCGCCTCAGAGGTGAGGGCGGCGGCAATGTCTGCCACGGTGGCCAGCTTCATGGCATCGTAAACGGCAAGACAGCCGATGGCGCTCATAACCTGGGTGCCGTTGATGAGGCAGAGCCCCTCTTTGGCGGCCAGCTCCACGGTGGGAATACCGGCCTTGTTCATGGCCTCCTTGCCGGGGAGGATCTGACCTTCATATTCTGCTTCACCCTCGCCCAGCATGACCAGCACGATGTGGGACAGGGGCGCCAAATCACCGCTGGCACCCAGAGAGCCCTGACGTGGCACAATGGGATGGACACCCTTGTTGAGCATATCCACCAGAGTCTGGAGGGTGGTCAGACGGATGCCGGAATTGCCGTGGCTCAGAGAGTTGGCTCGCAGCAGCATGGCGGCACGGACGGTCTCCGTGGCCAGGGGCTTGCCCACGGCACAGGCATGGGACATAATCAGATTCTTCTGCAGCCGAGAGGTCTGCTCGGCAGAGATCAGCGTATCGGAGAACTTGCCGAAGCCGGTGGTGATGCCGTAGATCACCGCACGTTCGGAGACTTTTTTCTCTACATATTCACGGGTGCGAACCGTTCTCTCCTTTGCCTCCTGGGAAATGCAAACAGGCACACGGTCTCTCGCCACCTTTACCACATCTTCGATCGTCAGGCCAACGCCATTGAGCTGGATCATAAACAAAAACTCCCTTCGCTTTTCTGAGAAAAGCCCATAATTTGACAATTATACAGCATATATTATAACGAATTTTCTGTGGCAAGTCAATGCACAGGGCGAAAAATCCACCTGTTTTCCAGGGCGAAAAATCCACCTGTTTTCCCACGGCCTCGGCAACTGCCTGCTCCTTTGATCCGGCGCTTTTGGAGCAACTGGGCGCAGCTATTGCCCGAGAGGCAAAGAGCATGGGGATCTCCATGGTCTTAGGCCCGGGAACCAACATCAAGCGCCATCCCTATTGCGGCCGCAATTTTGAGTATTTTTCCGAAGATCCCCATCTGTCCGGCGAACTTTCGGCGGCCTGGATCCGGGGCTTACAATCCGAAGGTGTCAGAGCCTGTCTGAAGCATTTTGCCGCCAATAATCAGGAAAAAGCCCGCCTCATCAATGACTCCGTGGTGGACGTACGTGCCTTGCATGACCTGTATTTGCCGGCCTTCGCCCATGCGGTGAAAACTGCCAAGCCCGGGGCGGTGATGTGCAGCTACAATCAGCTCAACGGTGTTTTCTCCAGTGAGAATCCACTGCTGCTGGATCAGATTTTGAGAAAAGAGTGGGGCTTTGAAGGCGCAGTGATCTCCGACTGGGGCGCTGTCAGCGACCGAGCCGCCGGTGTAGAGGCAGGCCTGGATCTGGAGATGCCCTATGTAGGCTCGGAGCATGATCAGGATATTCTCCGTGCAGTGCAGGAGGGACGGCTTTCGGAGGAGGCAGTGGATCGCTGCGTGGAGCGCATCCTTCATCTGTGGGATAAGGCCGTGGAGAAAACACCCTGTGATTTCTCCGCTCACCACACGCTGGCGCAGAAGGCGGCGGAGCGCTCCGCCGTCCTGCTGAAGAACGAAGACGACATTCTTCCCCTGAATCCCAATTTGAGCGTGGCGGTGTTGGGCGGCTTTGCCATGGCGCCTCGCTATCAGGGGGCAGGCAGCAGCCATATCGCCCCCATGCAGGTGGATCTGCCCTATGAAGAGTTGAAAAACAGCGGCCTCAATGTTGCGTATTCCGAGGGCTACGGTTCGGAGGAACTGGAGCCCGATGAGGAGAAGATCCGTGCAGCGGTTGCTCTGGCGAAAGAAAAGGACTGCGCCCTGATCTTTGCCGGACTTCCCGAGCGCATGGAGAGTGAGGGCTTTGACCGTGAGACCTTGGGGCTGCCCCGGAGCCATCTGCGCCTCATTGAGGCGGTGAGCGAGGCGAACCCCAATACGGTTCTGATCGTCTCCTGCGGCGCTCCGGTGCAGCTGCCCAAATCGGATAAGGTAAAGGCTGTGCTGCTGATGTACTTAGGGGGCGAAGCCATGGGCAAGGCCTGCGCCAATCTGCTTACGGGCAGGGCAGTCCCCGGCGGCAAGCTGGCCGAGACCTGGCCGAAGGCCGTAGAGGACGTGGCATCCCTTCCCTATTTCGGCTATGACAGCTTCCGCACGGAGTATCGGGAGAGCCTCTTTGTGGGCTACCGCTGGTTCGATACCGCCGAAATAGAACCGGCCTATCCCTTTGGCTACGGTTTGAGCTATACCAAGTTCAAGCTGGAACAGGCAGCGCTGTCTTCTGCGGAGGGTGGCTATACGGTACGCCTTCGCTTGGAAAATACGGGCAAAATGGCAGGCTCGGAGGTGGTGCAGCTCTATGTACATAAGAAAAACAGCGCCATCCTGCGCCCCGAGAAGGAACTGAAGGCATTTCAGAGAGTAGACCTGCAGCCGGACGAGGCGAAAACAGTAGAGCTGTTTCTCCCCACGGAGGCATTTACGTACTATGATGTACAGAGCAAATCCCGCAAGATCGAGGCAGGAGAATATGAGCTTCTGGTGGGCACATCCTCCAGGGAGATTTCCTCTGTCCTGCCCCTGACCTTGGAAGGGGAGAAAGCCACCTGCGCCATTCCTTCGTCTTATAGGGAATTGACAAACAAAAAGAAGCTCGCCGTCACCGACGAGGACTTCGCTGCCCTCTTCCCGGAGGGTCTGCCCCAAACCAATCATATTTCCAAACCCTTCCACGAAAACAGCACCATCAGCGACCTGAAGGAGTACTTCTTAGGCCGAATTCTGCTGAAAATCATGCTGAAGGTGGCCCTGAAGCAGTATGCCTCCGACGAGGCCGTGCTGCTGATCATGAAAAACAGCCTTTACGACTATCCCCTCCGTGCCATCTCCATGAGCAAGGTGCTGTCCATCGTACAGATCCGGGGTCTCATCGACATCCTGAACCGCCACCCCCTCCGAGGCACAAGAAAAATGCTGAAGAAAAGCAAATAAGCAAAGCCCCTCTTGACAGGAGAGACTTTTGTGTGTATAATAAGCAACAGTTGTTGCGCAACGCTTGTTGCTTACTTGGAGGAGGTGTGATTTTGCCGCCAAAATTCAAATTTACCAAAGAGCAGATCCTCTCTGCAAGCCTGGAGCTGGTTCGCAAGGAAGGTCGGGATGCCGTCACTGCCAGAAGGGTAGCAGAGGCACTCCATGCCTCCTCCAAGGTGATCTTTGGCCTTTTTGACAGCATGGAGGAACTGCAAAATGCCCTTATTCTGGCAGCGCAGCGACATTTCGATGCCTTTACCGATCGGCTTTTAAGAGAGGGACGCTATCCGCCCTACAAGGCTATTGGCATGGCCTATATTCGCTATGCCGCCGAAGAGGGGGAGCTTTTCCGCCTGCTGTATATGCGTGACCGCAGTGCGGAGCGTGCCGCTCTTCAGGACGATGAGAAAGCCGTTCGGGTCTTAATGGAAAACTACCGTATTTCAAAAACCCAGGCGAGAAATATGCAGCTGCATATGTGGTTCTATGTCCATGGTATCGCCTCTCTCATTGCCACGGACTATTTTCCCATTGACGAGGAAAAAACAAGCCAGCTACTTACAGAGCATTTTAACGCAAATATCAAATATTTTCAGGAGGAAAACCTATGTCTGTGATCGAAATCAAGGGACTTTGCAAGAATTATAAAGAAGTCTGTGCGGTGGATCATCTGGATCTGGAAGTGAAGAAGGGCGAACTCTTTGCCTTCATGGGCATCAACGGTGCCGGTAAATCCACCACCATCCACATCCTCTGCGGCCAGTTGCGGAAGGATGCCGGCACGGTGCTGGTGGACGGTCTGGATATCGACCGGGACGGAGATGAGATCAAGCGGAGATTGGGCGTCGTGTTCCAGAACTGTGTGCTGGATAAGGCGCTGTCCGTGCAGGATAACCTGCGAAGCCGTGCGGCTCTCTACGGCATCACCGGTGCGGATTTTGACAAGCGTCTGGAGGAACTGGGAGAACTGCTGGACTTCAAAGATCTCTACAAGCGCACCCTTGGCAAACTCTCCGGCGGCCAGCGCCGCAGGATCGACATTGCCCGTGCCTTGCTGCACAAGCCGGAGATCCTGATCCTGGACGAACCCACCACCGGCCTGGACCCCCAGACCAGAAAGCTTCTCTGGAGCGTGATCACCGACCTGCGGAAGAAGGACGGCCTGACGGTTTTCCTCACCACCCACTACATGGAGGAGGCCGCCGAGGCGGACTATGTGGTCATCATCGATGCCGGTAAGCGCATCGCCGCCGGTACGCCCCTGGAGCTGAAGAACCGCTTCGCCGGGGACTATATCACCCTCTATAATGTCAGCGAGGAGAAAATCAAGGCTCTGGAGCTGCCCTACGAATCGCTGCGGGATGCCTACCGTGTGGCGGTGGCCGACACCGCAGCCGCAAAGGAACTGATCCTGAAGCATCCTGCGCTCTTTGAGGATTTTGAGATCACCAAGGGCAAGATGGACGACGTATTCCTTGCCGCCACCGGCAAGAAGCTCACAGGAGGTGAGGAGAAATGAAGACCTTAAACGCACTGATCGACCGTAATACCAAGCTGTTTTTTAAGGATAAGGGCATGTTCTTCACCGCCCTGATCACCCCCATGATCCTGCTGGTGCTCTACGCTACCTTCCTGGGAAATGTCTATAAGGACAGCTTCCTGATGAATCTGCCGCCCCATCTGGTTCCCGATGAAAGTCTGGTCAATGGCTTTGTGGGCGGTCAGCTGGTGTCCTCGATTTTGGCGGTGTCCTGCGTGACCGTAGCCTTCTGCTCCAATATGCTCATGGTGCAGGATAAGGCCAACGGCACCATTCGGGATCTGACCATCTCTCCGGTCAAGGGCTCTACCCTGGCAGCAAGCTACTATATCAGCACTCTTCTTTCCACACTTTTGATCTGCCTGGTTGCCACGGTGGTCTGCTTTGGCTATCTGGCACTGACCGGCTTCTATCTCAGCCTTACGGATATTCTCTTCCTGCTGCTGGACGTGCTGCTTCTGACCATGTTCGGCACGGCGCTGTCCTCGGTGATCAGCCATTTCCTCTCCACCCAGGGGCAGATCTCTGCTGTGGGAACCATCATCTCCTCCTGCTACGGCTTCATCTGCGGCGCATATATGCCCATCTCCCAGTTCCCCGAAACCCTGCAGAAGATCATCTCCTTCCTCCCCGGAACCTACGGCACGGCTCTGGTTCGCACCCATGCCATGGACGGTGTTTTCCGCCAGATGCTCTCCGAGGGCTATCCCGAGGAACTGGTGGAGAGTACCAGAGCTGCGGTGGATGCCAATATTTACTTCTTTGGTGACAAGGTTTCCATCCCCGTGATGTACACGGTGCTGGGCGGCAGCATGCTGCTGTTCCTTGCGGTTTATGTACTGCTGAACCTCCGCAAAAAGAAGGCAAAATAATGAAAATCGAAGCCTCCCGTAAATGGGAGGCTCCGTCTTTTATTGGCTTTCCTGAATTTCGGCGATCATGCCGATGCCGTAGAGCAGCGTGTCCTTGTCGATAGAACCGGTGGCCTTGGCAATCAGCTCTCCCTCGGCGGAGATAAAGTAGGTGGTAGGCAGAGAAAATGCCTGATAATTGATGCTGGCCTCAAAGCTTGTATCGTAAAAAACGGGGAAGGTATAGCCCTGTTCCGCAATAAAGGCAGAGGCGGTTTCCACGGTCTCGGAGGAACCGTCGGTGGAGTTGACCATGAGGAACTGCACTCGATCAGCGATCTGTTGATAAACTTCTTCAAAATAGGGCATCTCCATCTTACAGGGGCCGCACCAGCTGGCCCAGAAATTCAGCACGATGGGCTTGCCGAAATAATCCGACAGCTTCACCTCGTTGCCCTGCGCATCATATACCGTAAAATCCGGTGCGCTGAGATCCGGCGCTTCCGTCGTCGCCTCGGTGGGGACTTCTGTGGATGCTTCGGTGCTTGCTTCGGTGCTTTCCTCTGTGGAAGGCTCTGTGGTGGGCGGCTCCGTGGTGGGAGCGAAGGTGGCCAGCTGCTCCGGCGCAAATCCGGGGGCAAACTGCTGATAGAAGAAGTAAGCACCGCCGATGACCAGCACCAGGGTCACAATTAAGATCAAAAGAACTTTTTTATTCATCATAACCTCCTTAACTCAGCGCCGTCAGCAGCCGACCCAGCAGCCCTGTGGCCATGAGAATACCGATGAGAATCAGCAGACAGCCGCAGACGATGTTGATGACCCTATAGTGGCGCTTGATCCAGTTAAAAGCGGATTTCAGATAATCGATCAGCACCGCACTGAGGAGGAAGGGCACACCCAGACCCAGCGAATAGGCCAGAAGCATCAGCATACCCTCCACCACATGACCTTGCTGGGAGGCCAGCATCAGGGCAGAGCCCAGGAAAGCGCCCACACAGGGCGTCCAGCCCAGGGAGAAGATCACACCGAAGACCAGAGCGGAGAAAAATCCCATATTGCTGCCGTCCACCCGACGCTTACTGCCCCGGAACAGATTCAGCTTGAACACGCCCAGGAAATTCAGGCCGAAGAAGATTACCACCAGACCGGAAATGATATTCACCGCCAGCTCATAGCGCTTTAAGAAGCTGCCCACCGTGCCTGCCAGAGCGCCCATGGCCATAAACACCAGGGTAAAGCCCAGCACAAAGCCGGAGGCCACCAGCAGGGTTTTTCTGGTGCTGCGCACGCCGCCTCCGGCAAAATAGGAGATATAAATGGGCAGCATGGGCAGAAGACAGGGGGAGATAAAGGTGATAATGCCCTCCAAAAAGGAAATCAGGTATTGCATGGTTCATTCCGCTCCTTGAAGAAAAATTCCGCAAACAGCCAGCCGATCAGCCCCGTGCAAAGGGCGCTGATCCAGGCTCCCTCAGAGAGGGGAAGGCCGGCGGCGATATAGTAGAAAAGTCCCACCGCTCCGCCCAGCAGGAAAAGGAGCAGGGAAAACAGATGAACAAACTGTCTCATGGGACGACCTCCTTATTGTATCACAGATTTTCAAAAAATACAGTAGCTGTATCCTTTTTCTGTGCTTATTATAAGCCGAAACCGGGGCTTTTTCCGTGATAAAATCACAAAATACGGCCTGAGGGAAATATGCACTTGTCTTTTTTGATTTTATGTGCTAAATTGTATGAAAAGAAAAGGAAGGAGAGGTTCCGGCAACGCTGTTTCCGGTGCAAGGGGTTGCGTATGATGACGAAACAAGATAACTATGCTCTGGCAAGGGATCGGGCGGCAGCGTATTTTCTGGGCTTTTCCCAGGAGGAACTAATCCGCAGATGGGATCTTAGCTACGATGCACAGTGGCTGTATGTGATCTTCCTCCATCGGACGTACCGCATTTGCCGCAAAACCGGGCAGGTGTACCGCAGCGAGGACGGTTCTGCCGCCGATTTTACCGAGGCACTGAGCATCTACGACCTGCTGTGCCATGAGGGCTATCCCAAGGTAGCCGCCGGACGTTACGCTCCCGTCAACAGCTTGGGCACCCGTTATGTGGGTGTGACGACGGATTTTTCTTCCGCCGATGCGGACTTCTTTGACCGCAATTTCTTTGGCTTCACCTGCTCCTGCCATTATCTGGGAGGAGAGCCCGTTCCCATGGGCGATGCGGGCTTTTGCTTCACGATTTTTCGGGATCTGAAGGTGCAGCTGAAGCTCTACCGCTCCGACGAGGAATTCCCAGCCTCCCTGACCCTCCTTTGGGATACAAACACCCTGGAATTTATGAAATATGAGACAGTGTTCTATGTGGCCGGTGTGCTGCAAAGCCTGATCCGTCAGCAGATGGGTCTATGAGAAAGAAGAGATAACTATGAAATACATCGTGATTCTTGCCGACGGCATGGCGGATCTGCCCGTGGACTCGCTGGGCGGCAAAACCCCCATGGAAGCGGCAGATAAGCCCCATATGGACCGTCTGGCCCGGGAGGGTATCATGGGACTTGCCCGAACCGTGCCCCGGGGCATGCCTCCCGGCTCTGACACCGCCAATATGGCGGTAATGGGCTTCGACCCCAAGGTCTATTACTCCGGCCGGTCCCCTCTGGAGGCGGTGGCCATGGGTATCGACCTGAGGGAGGACGACCTCTGCCTGCGTACCAATCTGGTCTGCCTCAGCCCGGAAACGGAATATGAACAGAAAACCATGGTGGATTTCTCCTCCGGAGAGATCAGCACGGCGGAGGCCAAAACGCTGATTGAGGCGCTGCAGCCCCTGTTTTCGGAGAAGCTGAAGCTCTATGCAGGCATCAGCTACCGCCACTGCACCGTGATGGCACAGGGCAAGCCCGGTGCAGAGCTGACACCGCCCCATGACATTACGGGCCAGCCCATTGCCAACTATCTTCCCAAGGGGCTCTATGCCGGGGAACTGCTGGCGCTGCAAAAGGCCTCCCACGAGCTCCTGAAGGATCACCCCGTCAACCTGCGCCGCATGAAAGAGGGCAAACGACCTGCCAACTCCCTGTGGTTCTGGGGCTTGGGAACCAAGCCTCGCTTTGACACCCTGGAGAAGCTCCACGGAGTCAAAGGCGCTGTGGTCTGCGCCGTGGATCTGATCAAAGGTCTGGGACTCTGCGCCGGTATGGCAGCGCCCCGGGTCGAGGGCGCTACCGGCGGCATGGTCACGGATTATCGGGCCAAGGCCGATGCCGCCTTGCAGCTGCTGAAAGAGGGCTGCGATCTGGTCTATATCCACGTGGAAGCTCCCGATGAATGTTCCCACCACGGCTCTGCCGAGGGGAAAATCGCCGCCATTGAGGCCATTGACCGTGATATTCTGGGCAGAATGCAGGAGGCGCTGGGAGATTCGGACTACCGCATTCTCCTGACCCCCGACCATCCTACACCCATTCGCTACATGACCCACATTGCCGACCCGGTTCCCTTTGTCCTTTACGACAACAGAGCAAAGAAAAATCACAGCCACCGCTACACCGAGGCCGAAGCAAAAACCACAGGCCTCTACCTCCCCGAAGGCCATCGCCTGATGGAGTATCTGATCAAAGGCGAAATATAAAAAAACAGAGCTGCCAATCCAAAGGGCGGCTCTGTTTTCTTTCAACATTTCAGGCGTTCAAACAGATGGTTATCGGCGAGCTAATGGCTAAGAACGAATAACTGAGGTATGGGCTCAGCCCATGAAAATAAAATCCGTGCCGCAGGCACACCTTTGTTCTTAGCTGTTCGCTATGAGTTCTTAGTTCCAAATGACATCCCTTTCGCCTTCATAAGCTTCTTCTGAGGACCTCTCCGGTTAGCTGTCCGGTTCTTTCCCCATGATAGATCACAGGCTTGCCCATGACGAAAACCGTGTCCATGCCCTGGGCGTACTGTTTTGGATTCAGATAGCTGCCCATTTCCTTGAATTCCTCGGGGCGGAACAGGTTCAGGTCGGCATCCATTCCCACTTTCAGAATTCCTTTCGTCTTCAGACCCATGATCCCGGCAGGGAGGGACGTGAGCTTCCGTACCGCCTCCGCAAGAGAAATGGTCTGAAGCCCATACACAAAACGCTCAAAGAGCCGTGCGACATTTCCGTACACTCTGGGGTGGGGCAGACCCTTGTCCGGGTAGGTTGCGTCGGAGATGACGGCGGCATGGGGATCGGCCAGAATCCGTGCAATATCCTCCTCGCAGGTGATGCGGTCGATCATGGTCACGGAGCAGCGCTCCCTGGCCAGCAGATGGCAGATGCAGTCTACGGGATGCATCCGCAGTTCCTCCGCAGCCTCTGCCACATTTCGCCCGATCAAATCCTGATGCTCCGGAAGCTCCATGGCCGAGAGCATGATATTCTCCCAGCCCACCATCTGGGCGATATTGTCAAAATCCCGACCCGTGGCGATGCGTTCCTTCAAAATCTCACGCTGGAGGGGATCTTCCAGCCTCCGGCAGATGGCATCCACACCGCCCACCAGAAAATCCGTGGGCAGGAGGTGCAGCAGCTGGGTGGTTCCTGCCTCGTAAAGGTACACATCGCAGCTGACTTTCTGCCCCTTCTGCCTTGCCTGCTCCATCA
Source organism: Oscillospiraceae bacterium (assembly GCA_017481325.1). The sequence continues at coordinate 17,488 of JAFUPG010000061.1, read as the reverse complement.
GTTCCAGCGCATGGGGGATTCGCTTGTTCCAGTTCCGCATACCCATGGCCTTCAGATGGCTGATGTGCAGAGGGCAGTTCAGCGCCCCGGAAACTTCCAGCATCTCCCGCAGCGCTTCGCAGACCCGGTCGCCCTCCTCACGCATATGCACGCAGATGGGGATTTGAGAATTCCGCAAAGGCGCCAGGGCACGGATCAGCCCTTGGGTGGAGTAAAAACACTCCGGTGCATAGCCCAGCCCCAGAGACACCGCCAGGGCACCGGCCTGTAAGGATTGCTCCAACTTCTGATGGATCTGTGTGTAAGAGGACGGCTCCTCCGGCCCGTAGCCGAAGAGATCCGCACGCACCGTGCCGCCGCCCACCATCATGCCCACGTTTAAGGGCAGCGGACGCTTCGCCAGTGCATCCAGATAGGCAGCCATAGACTCTGTGGGAATGGCCGGATCGGGGAAACCGGTGACCGGGCTCAGATAGTGCAGCAGCTCCTCCCGATGTGTGTTACCAAAGGGTGCCAGGGACAGGCCGCAGGCACCGTTGACCACGGTGGTTAAGCCCTGTCGCAACTCCAATTCTCCGTAACCCGGGCGGAAGGCAGCACCGTCGCCGTGGCGGTGAATGTCCAGAAAACCGGGACTCAGGCAGTAGCCTCTGCCGTCCATCACATGGGCAGCCTCGCCCAGATTCTCGCCAATGGCGGCGATCTTATTTCCGATGATTCCGAGGTCGGCAACATAGCCTGCCTTGCCGCTGCCGTCCAGCAGCGTAGCCCCCCGAATCAGATAATCCAGCATGAAAATCACCTCTAAGCCCATCATAGCACGATTGCTCCAAAAATCAAGCAAAAGAAATCTGCGGTCAGATACTTTGACCGCAGATTTTCTATTCAAGTTATTCGGGCAGATCCAGAACGTGTTCCTCCGTGCACAGGGGGAATTCGGCATAGGTGCCGGTACTCAGATCAAAAATATGATCATACCAGCCCGCTCCGGCATAGGAGTAGGTGCCGATATTGACCCAAAGCTGTCCGTCGGGCCCCACCAGGGGAATGGCATTGACCATGTTAACGTCGTCCATGGACTTGCTCAGAAGTTCATCATACTGTTCCTGAGGCACGTTGCCGCTTTCAACGCCTCCACGCAGTGCGGCGTAGCTGTCATAAATCACGGAACCGACCTGGGAGAGGTAGTCTTCCTCCGAGAGTCCATAGGCTGCCAGGACTTCCTCGTTGGAGGCAGGAGCGCCGGTGCTGACGGCCATATTGTAAACAAAGTATACGGTATAGTCTGCGTCCAGCAGCCGGGCCTTCACATAGATGGACAGGATATCTCCTTTTTGTCCCCAGGAATAATTGATAAAATCAATGGCAGGGTACTCATAGCTGCCGAAATACTGCTCCAGGAAAGCGTGAACCTCCTCGTAAACAGTTCCGTTGAAAGCGTCGGCGGCAGCATTGAGCTCCTCGTTCCCCAGCTCATACAGCACCCAGGGAATGTGGTAGCAATGAACCGCATCCGGGTCAAAGACATCTCCGATTACGAAATCAGAGTAGTAGTCGGAGACGGTTGCCACATATTCGGTGTTTCCGCTGTCAGGCGCCTGCCCGGACATGAGTTCGTCTTTTGCAGCGTAGTGGGCGAACATGTAATAATCATCCGTGGTTTTTACAACATAAGTATTGATGCCTGCCATGATTTCTTCGCCGTTCACGTTTGAAGTAATGTCATAGGAGACGGCATATGCGGTTACGATATTCTGGGCGGTGATGAGGAAGCTCAGGTTGCCGGCAGACAGCTGTTCCGCATAGGACTTCATGTCGGCAAGGGTCTCCTCGCTGACCTCGGTGTATTCGAAATTGGTGATAACATAGCTGCGTTGTGTATCGTTATTAACGGAATACATGGAGCTCATATACTCCATATAGAGCTCGTACAGCTCGTCAAGATCCTCGATTTCGTCCAGTTTGGCAATCAAAGCCTCCGGATCTTCAATGAACTGTGCAGCATTTTCGGATTCCAACCCTGTCCTCCACTGCGCAATGAACTCATCCATATCCATCGCTTCCATCATGGAGTCCCAGGAAGCCCTGTAATCCACGCCCGCAAGTCTTTGAATTTCTTCAAAATCGCCTTTTGCAACAGTAGAATGGTAGTTCTGCACAAATGCCTTAACGGGATCGATCTCCGGGGTGTCGTCTTCAGTGGGCTTGTCTACCGAGACTTTGTCGTTCTTGTCGCCGCAGGCGCAGAGGGAAAAAAGCAGGGAAAGTGCAAGCAGAAGGATGAGAATTTTCTTCATAAGCTTCATAAAATTACCTCCGTCCAACAGTAAAATTGCAGCTTGCGTAATATTACTGAGATAATAGTAACACTATTAAAAATTATAACATCATTACATTGTGTTTGTCAACACTAATTTTGAGTAAACTATATTGACAAAACTTAGGGTAAGGAAGATAAATCATGAAACAAAAAAAGGAAATCAACATCCAAATAGGGGAGCGGATCAAGGAAGCAAGGGAGCAAAAAAAGCTGACCCAGGAACAGCTTGCGGAGCGGGTGGACGTGTCTCCGCAGTACGTTTCGGATCTGGAACGGGGGGTTGTAGGTGTTTCGCTGTCAACTTTGATCCGGATCTGCTCCTGCCTGACAGTGACCAGTGACCGAATCCTGTTTGGCCGTGAAGCGCTTAAGCGCACGGAAAAACTCAGTGGACTGTGCGACGAACTGAGCGATGCACAGTTTGACCGTCTGACCTCCATTGTTGAGAAATATATAGAGGCCATCGAGGCGGAACGCAGAACCTATGAACCGATCGCTCGGGAATAAGGCTTCTGTAACGGTTTTCTCTGTATAAAAGAGTTGATTTTTGCTGACTCCTTGGGTATAATAGAGAAAAATAAAAACAGGAGGTCATGAAAAATGGCTGCAAAGATCGAAAAGAATACCATCATCGGCGATGTTCTGGATATCGCACCCCAGACCGCACCTCTGTTCCATGCCATCGGCATGCATTGCCTGGGCTGTCCCTCTGCCCGTGGCGAGACCGTGGAAGAGGCCTGCATGGTGCACGGCATCGACTGTGATGCCTTCCTGACCCAGGTCAACCGCTTCATCGAGGCCACCGAGAACGCCAACCAGTAATGCAAAACCGGCCTGCTGCGGGGAATAGAATTCCTTTGCAGCAGGTCTTTTTATTTCAAAAAAGGAGATAGAGTTATGTTCTGTACCAAGTGCGGCAATCCTGTTGCCGATACCGCCCGTTTCTGCTCTGTCTGTGGCAATCCACTGACCCCGGCACCCCAGCCTCCCGTGCGGCAAGCGCCTGTGCAGCAAGCACCGGTGCAGCAGCCCCGAACCGATGGCATTCGCCGCCTGTATTTTTCCGTAGACGGTGTCAGCTTTGTGAACTATAAATTTGCCGTCCGTGATGCCGCCGGTAACCAGCTCTATTCTGCTGCCACAGAGACCGTCAGCATGGTACGCTACGCCGCCAAGCTCTATGATATGGCAAAGCGTGAGCTTTTTATGGTGGAGCAGCAGAGCAAGATGACCATGATGGCCATGAACTTCGATATGAAGGTCAACGGCCAGGTGGTCTCCGAGATCCTGCAGATCGTCAAGATGACCAAGTACGCCTTTGAGCTGCCCCAGCTGGGCATCAGCATCGACGGCGATTTCATCGGCCATACTTATCGCTTCCTCCGTGGCGGCCAGTGCATCGGTGAGGTCAAGCGCAGCATGATGTCCTGGGGCGATGCCTATGAGATCGGCTTTGCCGATCCCAATCTGGAGCAGCCCTTACTTGCGGCAGTGCTGGCAATCGAGCTGGTGACCATCGCCCAGCGGAATAACCGCCGCCGTCGCAGATGAGAGTCCCCGTATCCAAACGGCTCAGCCGCTGCGCCGCCTATGTCCCTGTTGGCTCGAGGGTGGCGGATATCGGCTGTGACCACGGCTATTTGGGCATCAGCCTGATTTTAGAGGGAAAGGCAGTCTTCGTCCATGCCTGCGACCTCCGTCCCCAGCCCCTGCAAACCGCTGTGGAGAACGCCAAACGCTTTGGCGTGGGGGATCAAATGCAGTTCAGCTGCGCCAATGGCCTGGCTGCTGTCAAGCCGGAGACGGTGGATACCATCGTCATTGCCGGCATGGGCGGCGAGCTGATCGCCAATATTCTGGAGGCCGCTCCCTGGACAAAGGACCCACGCTACAGCCTGATCCTGCAGCCCCAATCCTCCGGCAACGACCTGCGCCGCAGGCTCTGTGCCATGGGCTATGCTCTGGAGGCAGAGGCTCTGGAGGAGGAAGGCGGTTACCTCTATAATATTCTGCAGGTGCGCTATGCCCCGGGGCAGTGCCTGACCCCCGGTCAGGAGTATTGCAGCCCCCAGCTTCTGCACAGCGGCGAAGCCCTTTTGTCCCAATATTTGCGCCGTGTGGAGAAGGCACTGACCATCTCCGTAGAGGGCATCCGCCGTGCGGAAGATCCGGAAAAACGCAATATTCGCTATTTTGAGACGGCCTTAGGTGAGATCAAGGCCATGTCGGAGGAACTTCTATGCCAAAAGTAAAAGACATTCTGGAATTTGTGGAGCGCCTTGCGCCGCCCTATATGGCCATGGATTGGGATCATATCGGCCTGCTCTGTGGCCGCTCCGACCGGGAGGTCAAGCGGATCATGGTGGCGCTGGACCCCTTTATGGCAGCCGCACAAGAGGCGGTGGAGCAGGATTGCCAGCTGCTTCTGACCCATCACCCCAGCATGTGGAATCTGGAGAAATTCAACGACGAGACCCAGCAGGGGAGAGTGCTGCTGTATCTGGTGGAAAACGGCATCTCCGCCGTCAATGCCCATACCAATCTGGACTGCGCCCCCGGCGGAGTCAACGACTGCTTTGCGGCAAAGCTGGGGCTTCGGGATGTGACCGTCATTGATCCCGTGGGCAAGGATGTCCAGGGCAGAGACTACGGTCTGCTCCGTGGCGGCAGCTGTGATGAGACCGATCCCAAAGACTTTTTACAGCTGGTCAAGACCGCATTGAACTGCGAGCATCTGCGCTATGCCACCGCAGGCAGACCCATTGCCAAAGTCGCCGTAGGAGGCGGCAGCTGCTCCGACGGCCTGAAGCGTGTGGCGGCTCTGGGCTACGATGCCTTCGTCACCGCCGATTGCAAGTACAACGCCTTTGCCGATGCGGTGGACTACGGCATCACGCTGGTGGATGCGGGCCATTTTCAGACGGAAAACCCCGTCTGTACCCTCCTGGCAGAGAAAGTGCAGACGCAATTCCCCGATGTGGAGGTCTTTTTATCGAAAAGCCACGCTGATTGCATAAATTTCTTGTAATTTATAAGATCTTATGCTAAAATAACCGTTGGAATATTTTTAGAAGGGAAGTTTTACCATGTCAGGTCATTCCAAATGGCATAACATTCAGAAAACCAAGGGCGCACAGGATGCCAAGCGTGCTGCCGCCTTTACCAAGATCGCAAAGGAAATGATGGTCGCCGTGAAGGAAGGCGGCGGTGTTACCGATCCCGCCTACAACTCCCGTCTGGCCACCGTCATCACCAAGGCCAAGGCTGCCAATATGCCCAATGACAACATCAAGCGTGTCCTGGACAAGGCTGCCAACGCAGGCTCCGGCGATGCATATGAGTCCATCGTATATGAAGGCTACGGCCCCAACGGCATCGCCGTCATCGTAGAGACCATGACCGACAGCCGCAACCGTACCGCCGGCAATATGCGTCACCACTTCGACAAGTACGGCGGCAAGATGGGCGCCTCCGGCTGCGTCAGCTGGAACTTCAGCAAGAAGGGCGTTCTGGTCATCGACAATGAGGACGAGGACTATGAGGAAGACGTGGTCATGATGGATGCCATGGATGCCGGCTGCGACGATTTCGAGCCGGAAGAGGGCTGCTTCACCATCTACACCGACCCCGACGACTTCAATGCCGTGGCCGATGCCCTGAGCAAGAAGGGCTACACCTTCGCTTCTGCCCAGATCGAGCAGGTCCCCGGCGAGTATAAGAAGCTGGATAACGAAGAGGATGCTAAGATGATGGAAAAGATGATCGACGCCTTCGAAGACGACGACGACGTCCAGAACGTTTGGCACAACTGGGATCGGGAGTGAGTTCGCAGTTCCGGTCCGCCACCGTAGAACTGCTGGACGCTTTTACCTGATCATAAAAAAGACAAGCTGCACGAAAAGCCGTGCAGCTTGTCTTTTTAGTGATGCCAATTATTATACGTAGCGCCGTAAGTTAACCAGTTGCGGTAAGCAATTTCTTTACGAATTAAATTGTTAGTGTAATTCGTTATGTACAAGTTCTTATCGATGGAAGTAAGTCTTCCATTGATCTGATCAAGCTTGTGAAGAGACTGGTCGGCATGATTTCGGATGCTGCACAGAATCTCATAAGAAATCCGGTTAGATTCTTGAACGGCGTTGTACAGCAGCTCCTGAGTGCGGCGAATAGAATTAAGCTGAGAGATTACGGTACCAAGTCGGTCAATAATAATATTCATTTGGCGTTCATATTCGTATCTGCTATACGCTCCGTTAACTCCTTCGAGGGTGTTGCAGATTCCGGTCTGGAGGTACTTATTAATAGAACTTATGGGGATCAATGACCGATAATCCTTGTGGATAACATCGAGAGCATAGTATTCGTTTAGCAGTGAATGTGTGTTGCTTACTTTGTACTTCAGACCGGGAAGCTCTGACAGAATCATCTGTCGTTCAATCAGTCTCCTTCTGTAATCGATAGATGCGCTGCGGAATTCTGCATTATTCCGGTTGTTTATTCTGGCAATATCAGAGATATCTTCAAAGAACTCTTTTGCCTTTTGTACACTTTTAATGCCCAAGTAGATACCAACCGGAATAAAAATGAGCGATAAAACAAGGCATACTGGCTTGTTGCCAAGTCCTATGCAGAATAGAATAAAAGGACCGATAAAGCAAATGGTGCTTAAGATGCATAATAGAACGCCTCCTAAGATACTTGAAGTATTGGATTGATTCTTTACGGCAATAGGAGCGTTCCCAATATTACATCTTTCCTCTAAATAGTTAATGAGCTGATGCTGCTGGAATACAGACGATTCAAGCTCATATACGATTTGCAAATAAGTTCTTAACACTTGTAGATTTTCGTCCATAGTAAACCTCCCATGTAAAATAAAAGTGTGTAGTCCCAAACGGAACTACACACCGAAAAACGCATAGCCCCATTTGTTGCTACACAAACTTATGACATTCTCAGGGAACGCAAAGCGGAGAATGCGTTTTTACCATAGAAAAACACATTCCCAGAGATGTCATAATATGCAGTTTGTGTAGCAGTAATAGTATACCAAAAGAAATAGAAAAATGCAAGAAAAAATGAATAATTACCGAAATAAAGTTCCCTGGTGCAGCTTGTCTTTTTTTCTCTGCTCCGTTGCAATTTGGAAATATAATGCTATAATTGATCTATCAACAAATAGAGAGGTAGATCTTATGGCAAATACAGAACCCCGTAAGGATCAGGGGGCTCTTCGCTGATCCTCCACTCCAAGGCTGCAGGTTTGTTTTATGCTTTTGCGGTTGCTCTGGAGCTGATCAGTCTGATTGTCAATGCGCTCAATGCGGTGCCCGTATTGATGCTGCTGAGTTTCCCCACCATCCTTCAGCTGGCGGCCTGTGTGCTTCTGGTCATTGGCTTCTACGGCAAGAAGGATATGCTTATCATTATCGGCTATGCCGGACTTTTCGCCAAATACCTGTTAAGCTCCCTGTGGCTTGCCAAGCTGCTGTATTTGCCTGCCTGGCTGCTGGCTTTGGGCATCAGCGTGGTCTGTCTCACGGATCAAATGCAAAATATGAAAAAGGGTCTGTCCAGGTTTTGGGTTCTCCCGGCGGTGCTCTATGCCCTGGCCGCTCTGCTGGAGCAGTTTATGCTGGGCTTTACCTATGGCAACTGGGACGGCGGCAATATGGCACTTACCGTTGCACGTGTAGCGCTAATGTTCGTGGCGACCTATTGTGCCATGATGCGCCTGACCCATCCCGATACCGAGGAGGCCAGAAAGCTGCGCATGATAGAGGAGATGTACCGCCACGGCGATCTGAGCTTTGCGGAGTATGATGTATTGAAGGCAAAGTATACGGGAACGAAATCCTTTACCGAGCAGTACGGCCTGGGCTTTACCATGGCAGTCAGTGACAAGATGGCCGCAGACAGAGCGGTGGAGCAGCATCAAAAGAGTGCCCAAAATCGCATGATCACCAACACGGCCATTGGCAATGCGGTAGGCGGTCTGGGCGGCGGCATCAACGCAGCGGTGAATACTGCAAACCGGATCAATGCGGAGAGCGCACAGCTCCTGGCGCAGCAGGAACTTGCCAACCAAAGATACCGGGAAGCCCTGGAAAAGAGCGTAACACAAAAATAAGCAAAAAAAGACAGCACCTGCCGCATTTGGCAGGTGCTGTTTTTGTGTGTGATTACTTGTCCTCGTAGAAGACTTTCATGCCCTTGTAGGTCATGTAGGTATCCAGCTTGGAAACCAGCTCCATGGGAGCGTGCATGCTCAGCACGGGAACGCCGGCATCCACGGTTTCAATGTTGCGGTTGGCCATGTAGCAGGCAACGGTGCCACCGCCGCCCTGGTCTACCTTACCCAGCTCGCCGGTCTGCCAGATCACGTCGTTGTCCGCAAAGAGCTTGCGCACATAGCCCATGACCTCAGCGGCAGCATCGGAAGCGCCGCCCTTGCCACGGGAACCGGTGTACTTGAAGATGCCGGTGCCGTAGTTGATACGGGTGTTGTTGCCCTTGTCGCAGGTCTCGGGGAACAGGGGATCGTAGGCGTTGGAAACGTCAGCGCTGAGGCAGAAGGAATTTTCGAAGCAGCGGCGCATGCAGGCACCGGTGGCCTTGCACAGGTCGTGCATAAAGGTGTCGAAGTACTGGCTCTGCATGCCGGAAATGCCGTTGGAGCCCACTTCCTCCTTGTCGGCCAGCACGCAGACAGCGGTCTTGGCGGGAGTGCCGATCTCCAGCAGGGGCTTGAAGGCGGCATAGGCGCAGACACGGTCGTCGTGGCCGTAGGCGGCGATAAGAGAGCGATCCAGACCGACCTCACGGGCGGGGCCGGCGGGAACCATGGTCAGCTCGGCGGAGAGGAAGTCCTCCTCGGTGATGCCGTACTTCTCGTTGAGCAGGCACAAAATGGCGAATTTTACACGGTCGCTGCCCTCGTCATCCTTCAGGGGCTTGCTGCCCAGCAGAACACGAAGACCTTCACCGGTGATGCCTTCAGCCAGAGGCTTCTTCATCTGGTCGGCGGACAGGTGGATCAGCAGGTCGGTGATGCAGAGAATGGGATCGTTCACATCCTCACCGATGGTGACCTTCACCACGGAGCGATCCTTCTTGACCACAACGCCGTGGAGTGCCAGGGGAGTGGTGGTCCACTGGTACTTCTTGATGCCGCCGTAGTAGTGGGTCTTGAAGAAGGCCATTTCGCTGTCTTCATACAGGGGATTGGGCTTCAGATCCAGACGGGGAGAGTCGGCATGGGCGGCGCAGATATGAGCGCCCTTATTCAGGGACTCCGTGCCAACCACTGCGAAGATCACGGCCTTGCCGTGGTCGTTACCGTAGACCTTGTCGCCGGGGTTCAGCTTCATGCCGGGAACCAGAGGCTTAAAGCCGTTCTTTTCGGCCACTTCGATGGTCCAATCCACGGCCTCACGCTCGGTCTTGCACTGGGAGATGAACTCTATGTACTCCTTGCAGTAGGGCTCCATGGCGGCCAGATCCGCCTCGGAAATGCGGTCATAGCCGTTCTTGGGGCTGTACATCAGCTCCTTGCGCAGGTTTTCGTATTTCTTTTCTTCCATGGGTGTAACTCCTTTCAGAAATTGATCACATTTTTTCTCAAATTCCTCCTCTGAGGAATCATTGCACAGACAATACCGGCACAGACGGGTAAACTCCTCGTTCTGACGCTGGGCATCGATGCGGCTTTCGGCATAGGCACGGCTGATGTTGTCCCGTGCCATCAGCCGCCGGATCCGTGCCTCCCGTGGGGCGGTAACGGCTACGGTCACATGGCACAGCTCCTGCAATCGGCTCTCAAAAAGCCCAATGGCATCAATGGCCGCCAGAGGGGCAGGGGAGTTTGCCAGCATTTCCTGTACCTTTTCCTCCACACGGCAGTGGGTGATGCGGTTTAAATCCCTCAGGGCTTCGGGGTCGGCACAGACAATGGTGCCCAGCTTCTTGCGGTCGATGCCTGCCGCCCCTCTCACCGTGGGGAAACGCTCCAGTATGGCAGCGATCATGGCAGAATCCTCTGCCAGCAGCCGATGATACAGGGCATCGCAATCGATGCACAGACCGCCCATGGCTTCGATCCTTCTTAGAAGGGTGGTCTTGCCGCAGCCGCTGCCACCGGTGATTCCAATGACCGTCAAAGGGTCTTCACCTCGATTTCCCGGAAACCGGCGGCTTTTTTCAGCCGGTTCTGTACCGCATAGGCCACACCGCCGCCCTCAGGGCAACGGGCATAGACCGTGTGGATCTGCTCCCGATCCAGCTCCCGCAGTGCGGCAAAGAGACCGGCAGACAGGGTGTTCACATCCTCCGCCTTGCCATAGGCCAGAGCGTACAGACCTTCGTAAAGAGGCAATTCCTCCTCAAAACACATGACGGCGCAGCCCTCCGACCAGTTTTCCTTCACGTAGGCGGCGGCAGCGGCGCTGCTGCCCTTGACGATCAGCACCTGTGCCTGGGGAGCGTAGTGCTTGTACTTCATGCCCGGCGCACGCACCACTTCGTCGTGGGAGATCTGCGCAAGGACAGCCTTGTCAATCAGCAGCTCGCCTAAGATCTCCTTCAGCTCCTCCGGGGAGATACCGCCGGGGCGCAGCAGACGGGGCTTTTCCCCGGTGAGATCCACGATGGTGCTCTCCACGCCCACCTGACAGGCACCGCCGTCCAAAATGGCGGCGATACGGCCGTCCATGTCCTTCAGCACGTGCTGGGCAGTGGTGGTGGAGGGCTTGCCCGACAGATTGGCCGAGGGAGCGGCAATGGGAACACCTGCCAGCTCGATGAGCCTGCGGGTGGCTTCGGTTTTGGGACAGCGCACCGCCAGGGTATCCAAATTGGCGGTGGTGACCTTGGGAATATGGGGTTTTACAGGCAGCACCATGGTCAGAGGTCCCGGCCAGAAGCGCTCTGCCAGGCGCCATGCCTGCTCCGGGATGTCCTGACAGAGCTCGCTCAGCTGCTCCGGCCTTGCAATGTGCAAAATCAGGGGATTGTCCACAGGACGACCCTTGGCAGCGAAGATCTTGCGCACGGCATTCTCGTCCAGACCGTTGGCACCCAGACCGTAAACCGTCTCTGTGGGAATTCCCACCAGCTCCCCTTTGCGGATCAGCTCTGCCGCAAAGTGCAGATCCTCCTCTTTTTCTACGGAAAGCATTACGGTTTTCATGCTTTTTCCCCACTTTCTCTCAGCTTATCCGCCTGATCGGCAGAAATCAGCGCATCCAGGATCTCGTCCAGAGCGCCGTTCATCACGGCATCGATCTTATATAAGGTCAGGCCGATGCGGTGGTCGGTCACACGGCTCTGGGGGAAGTTGTAGGTACGGATCTTCTCGTTGCGCATGCCGCTGCCTACCTGGCTCTTCCGCTGGCCGGAGTATTCCGATTCAATGCGCTCCTGCTCCATCTGGTAGAGCTTGGAGGAGAGCATCATCATGCACTTTTCCCGGTTCTGGAACTGGCTGCGTTCCTCCTGGCAGGCCACCACAATGCCCGTGGGCTTGTGGATCAGCCGCACTGCCGAGGAGGTCTTGTTAATGTGCTGGCCACCGGCACCGGAGGAGCGGTAGACCTGCATCTCAATATCCTCGGGACGGATGTCCACATCCGCCTCCTCCATCTCGGGCAGCACCGCCACCGTGGCGGTGGAGGTGTGCACACGGCCACCGGACTCGGTTTCCGGCACACGCTGCACCCGGTGGACACCGGACTCAAACTTCAGCCGGGAGTAAGCCCCCGTGCCTTTGATCATAAAGTCCGCTTCCTTGATGCCGCCCAGTTCTGTTTCCGTGTAGTTCAGCAGCTCCACGCTCCAGCCCCGGGAGGCGGCATAGAGGTTGTACATGCGGAACAGACTGTGGGCAAAGAGGGCGCTCTCCTCGCCGCCCACGCCACCACGGATCTCCATAATGACGCTCTTGTCGTCGTTGGGGTCCTTGGGCAGCAGCAAAATTTTCAGCTCCTGCTCCAGACTCTCGCTGCGCTTTTTGGCGGCGGCAAACTCCTCCTGGCACAGCTCTTTTAATTCCGGATCGCCGGAGGACATCAATTCCTGTGCCTCCTGCATATCCTGCCGTGCCTTCAAATAGCCCCGATAGGCATTGACAATGGGCTCCAGATCCCGCTGCTCCTTCAGATAGACGGCAGCCTTTTTGGGGTCGGCATAGAAATCCGGCTGTTCCGTACGGGCGCAGAGCTCCATATATTTATCTTCTACAAATTTCAGCTTTTCCAGCATAGAAACTCTCCATTGGGCTTTACATATTGTAACAAATATTATACGCTTTGTCTACGGTAGACATTAACTACCACTTCGGCACGGTCTTCCAGGCGCTCCGTTTGCGCCAGCCGTTCAGCGCCCTCCTTGGAAATGCGCCAGAGGTGGGGCGTCATGCTCAATAGATCCTGCACGCTTTGGGCATCCTCCAGACGAAGGGGGAACTCCAGCACCTCGTGGTGCAGCAGAGTAAAGCCCTCCAGCTCCGGCTGCAGATTTTTGGGCTTTTCCGTCAGAGAGGGATAAATGATGGATTTTAGCCCCTGCAGGTGCTTTTCTCCGGCCAAAACCTGAATAAAAATGCCGTTTTTGTCCAGAACTCTGGCATACTCCTCCTCCACGGTCAGGGCAAACATAGACAGCACTGCATCAAAGCACCCATCCGCAAAGGGCAGGTGAGCGGCGGTAGCGGTGACGAAATGGGCACTCTTGTCCCGAGCGGCGGCATGGCGCACCGCATCCTTGGAGATATCCACGCCCCAGCGCTCCTGTCCAAGAACACCGATGAGATAATAGCCCTCGCCGCAGCCTACGTCCAGAATTCTCTGCGCCTCCGGCGCAAAGCGATCCAGCATCCGCCGCAGCTTCCCACGAATACGGAAATAATGTCCCGCCTGGAGAAAGCGCCGCCGAGCCAGCACCATCTCCGCTGTATCCCCGGGGTGGAGGGAGTGCTTTTGCTGCACGGTCAGGAGGTTCACATAGCCCTGACGGGCAACATCAAAGCAATGACCCTTCTCACAGCGCCAGGCAGGCTTTACCGTTGTAAGCAAAGCCCCACAAACAGGGCAAATCACCTGAACCATAGTGTTCCTCCAAAGAAGTGAAAAATGAATGACGAATAACGAATGACTAATGGCTAATAGCTAAGAACGAATAGCTGAGGTATCGGCTCCGCCGATGGATTTGAAATAGAGTCAAATAGATGTTTATCGAACTGTTTACTTCCGCCCAAAACCTCATTGCCAATAGAGGTACAGGCTACCGAAAAGCCATGTCATTGCGAGGAGGGCGTAAGCCCGACGTGGCAATCTGTTCTCTAAATGTTTCAAATACGTGGAAATTTGGTGCAAAACGGAGGCTTTAAGAATACAGATTGCCACGTCGCTACGCTCCTCGCAATGACATTGCGTAATATGAAACCTTACTCATAGTACGAAATCCTTCCTGATATGAGAGGCTTTGGCTGCTGCAAACTGTTTGACAAATTTCTGTTTGACGGATGAAATAATTCAAATCCGTGCCGGAGGCACACCATCATTCTTAGTTTTTAGCTCTTAGTTATTAGCCCCTAAGCAGAGCGGCAAAGTCCCGTTCGACGTTGGCAGATTCGCTGCCCCCTTGATCTGCAAGCGTCATATCATTGTGCAAAAAATGCCTCGATCTGTGTTTTGTTCGCATTGACGGAGCCCTGGATGAACTCCGGCTTGCCGCCGCCTCTGCCCTTGAGGGCTCCATTCAGCTCCTTGGCGAAGCTGCGCAGATCACCGCCCTTTTGTCCGATAGCGTATTTGTAATTCTCGCCCTCGCCGCTGAACACGGCGCAGCGGCCGCCGCAGCTTTGCAGCACTGCGTCTGCCAGACGGCGCAGTGCGTCGGCGCTGAGTCCCTCTTCAAAGAGCAGCACATTGCCCTTACCCTCCAGCTCTGCCGCCTTCAGGGCAAAGAGCCGGCTTTGGGCAGCACCCAGCTGATACTGGCACTGTGCCAGCTCCTCCTTCATTCTGGCCACTGCCGCTGCCGTGGCCACAGGCTTGGCAGACAGCAGGTTGGAGACCTGTCGATTCTGTGCGGTCAGCAGATTCAGATGCTCCAGCGCTCGTTTGCCGCAGAGCAGCTCCACACGGGAGCCTGCATGGAATTTGGTGGTGGAGAAGAGCTTTACCAGACCGATCTGGCCGGTGGTGGACACGTGCAGACCGCAGCAGGCGCAGAGGTCGGTGTCACCGAATTTCACCAGCCGCACCTGACCTGTCAATTCCTTCTTGCTGCGGTAGGGAAGTGCCGCCAGCTCCTCAGCTTGGGGGTATAGAATCGTACATGGAATATCCTGCCAGATGATTTGATTGACCTCCAGCTCCACTTCCTGTAGCTGCTCCATGGTCAATTCACCGCTGAAGTCGATGGTGATCATATCGCTGCCCATGTGGAAGCCCACATTGTCATAGCCAAAACGGGCATGGACTATGCCGGAGACCAGATGCTCTCCCGAATGCTGCTGCATCAGGGAGAAGCGCCGGTCAAAATCCACCCTTAGCTCGTACACTTCGCCCACATTCAGGGCACGGTCACAGAGGTGAATGACCTCCTCGCCCTTCTCGCTGACATCCAGCACCTTTGCTTCACCGATGACCCCAAGATCACAGGGCTGACCGCCGCCGGTGGGATAGAAAATCGTCTGGTCCAAGGTGACGGCAAAGCCCTTCTTGCAAGGCTCACAGGAGCGCACTACGGCACTGCCCTGACGTACATAAGCATCCTGATAATACAGCCGATTCTGATCCATAAAGCGCCTCCAAGGTATATTTTGAATATTATATCAAACTTCTATGAAAAAAGAAAGAGGCAAAGCCGGATTTCCATGGCGAAAGCCGGATTTCCATGGCGAAAGCGCAGTGCTTCGCTCCCAATGCTTACGCTTCCGCAAGGTGTGCAGAGAAAAGCTTGATACTTTTGCCATCATCCTGTATAATCAACAAAAAAGGAGGCGTTTGCCATGAAGTATGATTTTACAAGCGTGATGGATCGCAAGGGAAAGGATGCCATCGCCGTGGATGCCCTGGGTGCCATGGAGGGGTTTGCACCGGATGCCCCCGGGGCGGGCTTTGATGCCATCCCCATGTGGGTGGCTGATATGAATTTCCCCACAGCGCCTTCTATCGTCAAGGCGGTTTCGGAGCGGCTGGCGCACCCTGCCTACGGTTATTTTTCCACACGTCCGGAGTATTTTGATGCGGTGATCCGCTGGCAGCAGAGTCACAACGGTGTGGAAAATCTGCAAGCGGAGCACATCGGCTATGAAAACGGTGTTTTAGGCGGCGTTATGAGCGCTCTGGGCGTGCTCTGCGAGCCGGGAGAGGCGGTTTTGGTACACAGCCCCACCTATATCGGCTTTACCTCCAGCCTGAACAATGCAGGCTATCCCATGGTTCACAGCCCTCTGGTTCCGGATGAACAGGGTGTTTACCACATGGACTTTGAGGATATGGAGGAGAAGATCCGCAGCCATAAGCTGCGCACCGCCATTTTCTGTTCTCCCCACAATCCTTGCGGCAGAGTCTGGGAGCGCTGGGAGCTGGAGAAGGCCATGGCGCTCTTTGAAAAGTACCATGTGCGCATCATCTCCGACGAGATCTGGTCTGACCTGCTGCTTCACGGCCATCGGCACATTCCTACCCAATCGGTGAGCGAATATGCCAGGGAGAACACCGTCGCACTCTATGCCCCCTCCAAGACCTTTAACCTGGCCGGTCTCATCGGAAGCTATCATATTATCTATAACGATGAATTGCGTGCCGCAGTGCGCAAGCAGGCCTCCCAGTGCCACTATAACTCCATGAACGTGCTTTCCATGTATGCCCTCATAGGCGCATATTCTCAGGAAGGCGAGAAATGGTTGACAGAGCTGCGGCAGGTGCTGAGCCAAAATGTGGACAATGCCTGCGATTTTATTCAAAATGAGCTGCCCGGTCTGAAGTGCTTCCGCCCGGAGGGTACTTATATGCTCTTTGTGGATTGCGGCGACTACTGCGAAAAATATGGTATCAGCCTGGATGACATCGAAAAACGTGCCTGGAGCGTGGGCGTGGCGGTGCAGGACGGCAGAATGTTCCACGGCCTCTGCCACCTGCGCATTAATCTGGCGCTGCCCAATAGCAGAGTAAAAGAGGCATTCCGCCGCTTGAAGGAATATGTATTTACAGAAGCATAAATAAAAACAGGAGCTGTGGATTCACAGCTCCTGTCATTTTTATTGATATTAAAGCTCGCAGTTGTTGACGGTTCTGGGGAAGGGGAGGACGTCACGGATGTTGCCCATGCCGGTCAGGTACATGACGCAGCGCTCCAGACCCAGGCCGAAGCCTGCGTGACGGGCAGAGCCGTACTTGCGCAGATCCAGGTAGAAGCCGTAATCCTCGGCATTGAGACCCAGTTCGTTCATGCGCTCCAGCAGGACTTCATAGTTATCCTCACGCTGGCTGCCTCCGATGATCTCACCGATGCCGGGGACAAGGCAGTCCATGGCAGCGACGGTCTTTCCGTCGGGGTTCAGCTTCATGTAGAAGGCCTTGATCTCCTTGGGATAATCGGTGACGAAGACGGGCTTCCGGAAGACTACTTCGGTAAGATAACGCTCATGCTCGGTCTGCAGGTCGCTGCCCCAGTGGACGGGGTACTCAAACTGATCGTTGTGCTTCTCCAGCAGGGCGATGGCATCAGTATAGGTCACATGACCGAAGTCGGAGGTCATCACATGGTTCAGGCGCTCCAGGAGCCCCTTGTCCATGAACTGGTTGAAGAAGGCCATCTCCTCGGGGGCGTTCTCCAGCACGTAGGCGATGATATACTTGATCATATCCTCGGCCAGACGCATATCGTCAGTGAGGTCAGCAAAGGCGATCTCAGGCTCTACCATCCAGAACTCGGCGGCGTGACGGGTGGTGTTGGAGTTCTCGGCACGGAAGGTGGGGCCGAAGGTGTAGATGTTGCGGAAGGCCATGGCATAGGTTTCGCCGTTGAGCTGGCCGGAGACGGTCAGGTTGGTGGGCTTGTTGAAGAAGTCCTTGCTGAAGTCGATGCTGCCGTCCTCCTTACGGGGCGGGTTGTTCAGATCCATGGTGGTGACCTGAAACATCTCACCTGCGCCTTCGC
>JAFUPG010000060.1 GCA_017481325.1 Oscillospiraceae bacterium | reverse complement strand
ATGCGGTAGTTCATCTTCAGGTCGGAGTCGAAGGAGACGGTGTGGCTGATCTTGATGGTAACTTCCGTGGGATCGGCAGGCTCGACGGTCTCCACAGCGCCGCAGATGCAGCTGCCGTTCTCATAGGTATGACCCTCGGTGACATTGTAGTTGCAGCCGTTGAGGCAGGTAACGGTGTGAGTATCGCCGTTGTCGGTGTAGGTGTAGTCGTGGCCGGTGGCCTCGGTTTCGTTGCCCTTCTCGGTGTGACCGCAGGTGCTGCAGGTGAAGGTGGTATAGCCACCCTCGGTGCAGGTGGGTGCGGTGATGACACCTTCGTCATAGCTGTGACCCAGAGCGTCGATGGTCTCGGTGGAGAGTACTTCGCCGCAAGCATCACAGGTGACAGTGACAGTACCGTTCTCGGTGCAGGTAGCATCTACGGTCTCGGTGGTGGTTTTCACATGGCCGGTAGCTGCAATGGTTTCACTGCTCATAACCTTGCCGCAATCGTTGCAGGTGATGGTGACAGAGCCGGTCTCGGTGCAGCTGGGGTCTACAGTCTCGGTGGTGGTGTTGGCATGGACGCAGGGGATGACGGTGTAGATATCATTCTCCCCAGCCTCAGCGATGTACTCATTTGCGCAGAACTCCTGCACATCACGGTCGTAGCTGCCGCCGGTGAGCTCTACAGCGCCGGCCAGCAGGATGCTGTCCTCTGCGTCAGAGGCGAAGCTGCCGTCGGTAATATTTGCAGTACCGGCGAAAGCATTGACGGTGCAGTAGGGAGCGTTGAAGTTACCGCCGTTAATGGTAACCGTACCCCAGGAGCCGATGAGATAGTAGTCGCCGATCTGGGTGAAGTTGCCACTTTCTATGGTGAGGCTGGAGCCTGCCGTGGTGGAGACACCAATGCCATAGATACCGGGAACTACCAGAGTGCCGGTCTGCTCCTCACTGCTGTCGCAGATGGTCAGATCGCCCTTGATGACGATGTCGTAATTGTCGGCAGTGCCGCAGGTGGTCAGGGTCTTTCCATTCAGATCCAGGATGATGTCATCCTCGGCATCCATGATGATACGTTCTTCCAGAGTGATATCCTGCAGGAGGCTGACGGTGTCGCCGGCTTCGGCGGCCGCAATGGCCTCGGTGAGGCTGTCGTAATTGGCAACATTGCCTTCACTGTCGGTGACGGATGCAGCAGCCTCCGCAGCGCCGCAGATGCAGCTGCCGTCTACAAAGGTATGATCCTCGGTGAGGCTGTAGTCGCAGCCGTTGAGGCAGGTGATGGTGTGGGTCTCGCCGTTGTCGGTATAGGCGAAATCGTGATCAGTGGGTTCGGTTTCATTGCCCTTCTCGGTTTCGCCGCAGACGGTGCAGGTGAAGGTGGTGTAGCCGCCCTCGGTGCAGGTGGGTGCGGTGACAACGCCTTCGTCGTAGCTGTGACCCAGAGCATCGATGGTCTCGGTGGAGAGTACTTCGCCGCAAGCATCACAGGTGACGGTGACAGTACCGTTCTCGGTGCAGGTGGCATCTACGGTGGTGGTAGTGGTATTCACGTGACCGGTTGCGGGGATCTCGGTGACGGAGACTACTTCGCCGCAGGCGCAGGTGACGGTGGTGGAGCCTGCCACGGTGCAGGTAGGTTCTACGGTCTCGGTGGTGGTGTCCACGTGACCGGTGGCCTCGGTTTCGTTGCCCTTCTCGGTGTGACCGCAGGTGCTGCAGGTGAAGGTGGTATAGCCGCCCTCGGTGCAGGTGGGTGCGGTGACAACGCCTTCGTCGTAGCTGTGACCCAGAGCGTCGATGGTCTCTGTGGAGAGAACTTCGCCGCAAGCATCACAGGTGACGGTGACAGTACCGTTCTCGGTGCAGGTGGCATCTACGGTGGTGGTAGTAGTATTCACGTGACCGGTTGCGGGGATCTCGGTGACGGAGACTACTTCGCCGCAGGCGCAGGTGACGGTGGTGGAGCCTGCCACGGTGCAGGTAGGTTCTACGGTCTCGGTGGTGGTATCCACATGGCCGGTGGCAGCTACGGTCTCGGTGTAGCTATGGCCGCAGACAGTGCAGGTATAGGTCTCCACACCGGCCTCGGTGCAGGTGGGTGCAGTGGTCACCTCGGAGGTGTAGCTGTGACCGGGGGCAACGATGGTCTCGGTGCTGACGGTAGTGCCGCAATCGTCACAGGTGACGGTGACGGAGCCGTTCTCGGTACAGGTAGCCTCTACGGTGGTCGTTGTGGTATTTACGTGGCCGGTGGCAGCTACGGTCTCAGTGTAGCTATGACCGCAGGTGGCACAGGTGAAGGTCTTAACGCCGGTCTCGGTACAGGTAGGAGCGGTGGTCACTTCGGAGCTGTAGCTGTGACCCAGAGCATCTGTGGTTTCGGAGGTAGTGTAGCCGCAGACGGTGCAGGTATGAGTCACGCTGCCGCTTGCTTCACAGCTGGGCTCCACGGTGGTGGTGCTCATGCTGTGGGTCTCGGTGGTGAAGGTTGCGGTGTAGGTGGCATGGGCAGTGGCTGCGGTTACGGCAGGTGTCCAGCCGGAGAAGGTATAGTGACCGTTGGCATCGGCGGCCTTGGTGGGCGTTGCGCCGTCGAAGGTGGGGACAGTATTTTTCTCTACAGTGTCGGTCTCCAGGGTGTTGCCCTGCTCGTCCTTCCAGGTGACGGTGAAGGGGCCGTCCTTGATCCACTTGCCGGTAGTCAGGTCGTAGACAAAGGTATCACCGGGCTGTGCGCCGGCGGTCTCGGTGAAGCTGCCGTCGGCATTCTTCAGGAGGGCGGGGATGAGCTTATTGCGGACGGGGACATAGGTGTTGGAGGTCTGGATCGCCTCATAGACATACTCGTCTGTACCGGCGCCGTTGACGAGGACGATCTTGCCTGTCCCCTGAGAGGAGGTAACATTGGCGCCACCCAGGGTGGAATAGACATAGCCGTTGGCCTGGATCGTACCATTGATATCCACCTTGGCATCGGCCAAATCAGCGTTGGTACGGGTGTATTTCTTGCCGGGGGCATATTTTACAGGGCCGAAGGGGGCATTCTTATTATTATAAAAGACAAAATTGCCGTTGGTTTGTTCACCGGTAGACACATTCTCGCCGCCGCCCATCCACTGGTCGTAGTCGTAGAGCACCACATTGTGGCCCTTGCCGAAGGTAGTGGTTGCGGTAGAGGTGGAGGCCAGGTTGATGGTAGCGCCCTGGTCTACGGTAATGGTGGTGCCGGGCAGCAGGGCAATGCTCTGCGCCATGGTTCCCACGCCGGAGTGGATGTTGATATCGATGTTGCCGTTAATTGGCAGCAGATAGTCGGCGGAGTTTACGGTGGTGCCGCTGAGGGTCATGGAGATGGAGTTGATGGTGGCATTCTCGTAGACATCAAATACCATGCGATCACGGCTGCCATCGTAGGTCTTGGTGACACGGCCGCCCTGGCCGGGAATGAAGAGGCCGCCTGTACCGATGAAGGTCACAGCGCCATGGGGGCACATCTGGGACATGAATACAGAGGTGTAGAGACTCTCCACAGCGCCCTGGTAGAAGGTGATGGGAACTTCAATGTTCTGCACATAATACTGGCTCATGGGGAAGGAGGTCTTTGCCTCTGCCAGGTCTGTGGTGACCGTGCCGCCACGGAAATCCGTAAACTGGAAGTTCTCATAGACCTTGGAGCCGTTGAGGGCATCAATGGTACCCTCGCCGGTGATAAAGCCCCAGGCATAGAGCTTAGCACCATTGTTCAGGGTGATCTTGGAGCCGCTTTCCATGGCCATGAAGCCACAGGGGCCGGTGGGAGCGCCACAGAAGTCCTTACCGCCGTTGGCAGCGGCATGCTGTGCGCTGACACTGATAGCACCATTGACCGTAATATTGGCGGTGGAATCCAGAGTCAGGGTGCGGTATGCCGTGGGCTGCACCCAGGCCACATTATTTAAGAAGCCGCTGGTACAGGCAGGCTCAGTGGTATACAGGGTGTTGCCGCTGTTAAAGGGAACCAGCAGGGTAACACCGGCAGGGATGGTATGGGAGCCGTAGACCGTACCATCGGAGATCGGGATAATGGTCTTGTTGGTAGAGGTAGCTGCATAAGCACCTGCCTCGGTCAGGGTGGGGAAGGTCACACCGCCCACGCTGAAGAGCGCCTGATCGGCAGGAATAAACTTGGGCTCCAGCTGGGGATCGGCAGCAAATTTCAGAGAGGCAGAGGCCGCTGTAGAGACATAGGAGGAGGATGTATTGCTCCACCAGCCGTAGAACTTATAGCCGCTGGCCGGAGTGGCCACAAGAGCATAACTCTCTGTAGCGACCTTCTCCAGCACCGTATCTGCGGTGATGGCAGTGCCGTCCACGGTGTAAGAGCCATTGACGGGAGCCTTAAAGGTGGAGCTGACCGCTGAGTTGCCCAGGAGCTGGATACCGGTCAGGCTCAGGGTGTTGGTGCTGCTGCCGGAGGGAGAGGTCAGGGTGATGGTCACGGATGCACCGGCACCCAGTTCAGCGGAATAGTTGCCGCTGGTACCGGAGATGATGCCGGAAACGGAGCCGCCACCGCTGAGGGTAAAGGAGAACTGCAAGGTGCGGCTGTCCGAATGGTTGTTGGTAATGGTCAGGGTCGTCGTGATGGTCTTTTTGCTGACGATATACTGGGTATAGCCTGTGGCTGTACCGGTGACATTGTCGCCGCTGGCGGACCAGGAGGCTTTGCCCTTGGAGTTGGAGGCATCTGACCAGCTGAGACCGATGTTGGCATCGCTTACGGTCAGGCTACCGGCTGCATCCGCTACCGTAAGAGCGGCAGGCAGCAGGGAGACAAGCAGCACCAGCACAACCAGCCAGGATAGCAAACGCTTGAGTCCATTTTTCATAGAGTACGTCCTTTCTTGCAAGAGGTACTTGCGGTGTCATTTTCGGAGAATTTCGCAAAAAGCGTATCCTCCACCTAATAGAGTTATTATACAACATTCCTTCTTTTTGTTCAAGCAAAATAATCATTTTCTTGCCGTTTCTTGTAAAATGAAAACAAACAGAAAAAATATTCAGAATCACGGGAAAATGATGCAAAAACTTTACATAATTCTTTTAGACTCCTCTTGTAAATATTGTAATTTTTTGTTACTATATAAAAAACCACACAAGGAGCGATCCCATGAAATTCATTTCCTGGAACGTGAACGGCATCCGAGCCTGCCTGGAAAAGGGCTTTCAAGATGCCTTTACCCGGCTGGATGCGGACTTTTTCTGCCTGCAGGAGACCAAGGCTCTGCAGGAGCAGGTGAAGCTGGAGCTGCCCGGTTATATGCAGTACTGGTACTCTGCCGAGAAGAAGGGCTATTCCGGCACGGCAATTTTTGCAAAATATGAACCACTGTCTGTCCGTTACGGTGTGGGCGTGGAGGAGCTGGATCACGAGGGTCGGCTGATCACCCTGGAGTATGAGAACTTCTTCCTGGTCACCTGCTACACCCCCAATGCCCAGGACGGTCTGAAGCGCATCGACCACCGCATGGCCTGGGAGGATGCCTTCCGCAAGTACCTCACAGAATTGGATCAGGTGAAGCCCGTCATCATTTGCGGCGACCTGAACGTCGCCCACAATGAAATCGATCTGAAGAATCCCAAGACCAACCGTGGCAATGCAGGCTTCTCCGACGAGGAGCGTGGCAAATTCGGAGAGCTGCTGGAGGCAGGCTTTACGGACAGCTTCCGCTATCTCTACCCCGAGCTCACGGGGGCTTACTCCTGGTGGAGCTACCGTGCCAACGCCCGCAAGAACAATGCGGGGTGGCGCATTGACTATTTCCTGGTCTCCAACCGTCTGCAAGAGCAGATCCTGGAGGCAAAAATTCACAGCGATATTTACGGTTCCGATCACTGCCCTGTGGAGATCGGCCTGAATTTGGAGGTTTAACCTATGAAAAAGAGATTTTTAGCGCTGCTGCTGGTGGTCTGTCTGCTGGTGGCCTGCATTCCTGTCGCTTCCGCCTATTCCAACGTTGCCCCCTGGGCAAAGGAGTCTGTGGACGGCATGTATCAGCTGGGTTTTCTGCCCCAGAGTCTGAACAGCGCAGATATGACCCGTCGGATCACCCGTGGCGAGATGTGCAAGATCGCCGTGGCGGTGTTTAATCAGCTGATGGGCACCCCCGACGTTGGCCCCCACTCCACCGACCATTTTGACGACACCTCTGACCCCGACATCTGCTATGCCTTCGAGCAGGGCATTGTCAGCGGCTACGGCGACGGCCGTTTCGGCCCCAACGAGCCTCTGACCCGTCAGGATTTTATTAAGATCACCTTTAACATGATGTGCACCGCCTACTGGAATCCCACCACCGTGGAGCCCGATCCCCTGACCGGCTTCGGCGACAGCGACAAGATCAGCGAGTATGCCCGCACTGCCACCGGCTATCTGGTAGCCCTGGGCATTGTCAAGGGCTCTGACGGCAGCATGAAGCCTCTGGCCTACACCTCCTGTCAGGAGGCCATTGTCATGTTCTTCCGTGCTTATCAGTATCTGGCCGACTGGATGCGCCAGCAGAACGAGGAGAGCAAGACCATTGAGATCCTGAATCAGGGCTACTCCGGCATCAGTCCCTGGGCAATTCTGGAAGTTCAGGAGATGCAGAAGCGTGGCATGATCCCCCAGTGTCTGAGCAACTGCAACATGGCCGCTGCCATTACCCGTGCTCAGATGTGCAGCATCGCCGTGCTGGCCTACGAGAAGGTCACCGGTCAGGAGTACACCCCCTCCGGCGATCATTTCACCGACACCGACGACTCCGATGTCAACGCAGCCTATGAGCTGGGCATTGTGGACGGCTACGGCAACGGCAAGTTCGGCCCCAACGACACCCTGACCCGTGAGCAGTTCTTCAAGATCATGGCCAACTTTATGAAGGCCATCGGCTATCCCCGTGAAGACAGCCGTGCCGTCTCCCTGGGACAGTACAAGGACGGCAGCTCCGTAGCCTCCTGGGCCCAGGCTCCCGCCCGTCTGATGATCTACATCGGCGCCGTCCGTGGCGACGGCAAGAACCTGAACCCCAAGAACCCCACCACCATTGAAGAGGCCATCGCCATTTTCCTGCGCTGCTTCAAGTACACCACCGTGTGGATGGAGGAGCACCCTGATGGTGAGGAGGCCATGACGGAGTATGAGGCACTGATCAGTGACCTTTGTGCCTTCGCCCGCAGCTTTGAGGGTTATCCCTATGTCTACGGCGGCAACGGCCCCAACAGCTTCGACTGCTCCGGCTTTGTGCTCTACGTCTATAAGCACTTCGGCTACTCCTTCTCCCGTGGCGCTCAGGAGCAGTACGAGGACGGCGTTAAGGTCACCAAGGACGAGCTGCTGCCCGGCGATCTGGTCTTCTTCAGCGGCAACGGCTACTACATCACCCACGTTGGCCTGTACTTAGGCGAGGGTCAGTTCATCCACGCCTCCAACCCCACCCGTGGCGTGGTCATCGACACCCTGTGGAGCGGCTACTACAGCAGTCACTACTGGGGCGGCTGCCGCATTATCATTGAATAACAAAACCGCAAAAGGGCTGTCTCACCAATGGTGAGGCAGCCTTTTTTCGTCGTTCGTTAAGTAAAAATCTCCGCCACGGTCTTTTGAGTCAGGCGGTTGATGGCGGCAAAATCCACAAAGGGCTTGCACAGCTGCTCCATGCGATCGTGAAGGCGCTTGGCCTCCCGGAGATGGCTGACAGCACGGGTCGCCAGGGTGGTCTGCAGGCCGGTGTAGACATCCAGTTCCCGGCGCATGGAGGGTGGCAGGGTGGAATCCAGGTCAATGCGGCAGAAACAGGGCTCTGTATAGCTCAGCTCCCGATTCTCGGAGATAAAAGCCACACCGGCATCCGGGAGCAGCAGGTGCACCGGCGCTTCCTCCGAAAGCAGCGGCGAATAGCAGGCGATACAGCGATGTCCAAGTTCCAGAGCCTCCTTGCAGATCAGCGAGAGCACCTTGGGTGCCTGATAATAGTTATCCTTCAGAATATAAACCTTGGGGCAGAGATTGGCGGCGGTTTTGCGGCAGAAATACAGCCCTTTGGGTGTCAGAGCATGGAGAAAACGCTTTTGCAGCCGCCCCTGATCCCCCTCGGGCTTCAGGCTGGACAGGCAGAGGCATCGGGCAATGGCCGCCAGTTCTTCTTCAAAATGGCTTTGCGCCGTCTGCTGCCGGAAGATCTCCGTCAGCGCATCGGAAGCCGCCAGACAGGCAGTGACTACGGGATATTGCGCCCGGTTTTCCTCCTGAATTCGCAGGATCTCCCCTTCGTTCCTGCGCATGGCCGGGCGGTCGTAGAACTCTCCGAAATTCAGATAATTCCTGCTGCCGCCGCAGAGCCCGGGCTCCAGCACATGGGGTGCCGTACCGTCGGCATAGGCCAGACTCAGCTGCGGCAGCAGAATGCCGTCCAGAGAATCCGGGTCCGAGGAACAGAGAATGTAGCTGACATCCATGCCACGCTCCCGTGCAGCGGATGCAAGCGAACGCATAAAGGTAGATTTGCCGCAGCCGGAGCCGCCTTTGATAATATTCACCGTGTCAGCCTCGGCGAAGAGAACATCGTAGTGCGAAACAAAGCCACGGCCGGTACAGGCGCCGAGGAAAAATGTGGTCTCCATAAAAGCCCCCCCTTAAAAACAGTCCTCCATTGATTTATGCGGCGAGGCCGAAAAATGTGCCTTGCACAAACCGGCATATTTTTGTATACACTGGAGAGAAGACTGGAGGGCTGCCTATGGAAACCACCTTAAATCAACTTTGTCCGGGGCAGAATGCCCGTGTTTTGGCCATTCATACCGAGGCCGCTCTGCGCCGCAGACTGTTTGACCACGGGCTTATTGAGGGCACACAGCTGCGCTGTCTGCAGAGAAAGGCACGGGGCGCTACCGCAATTTTTCTGGTGCGGGGCAGCATGCTGGCCCTTCGGGGCTCGGACAGCAGACGAATCCTCGTGGAGCTGCTGCCATGAGAAGGGTTGCTCTGGCAGGAAATCCCAATGTGGGAAAAAGCACCCTGTTTAACGCTCTCACCGGCAGTCATCAGCACACGGGAAACTGGCCGGGCAAGACCGTCTGTCTGGCACAGGGGCAGTACACATACAAAGGGCACAGCTATTCGCTCACAGATCTGCCCGGAAGCTATACGCCGGAGGGCTTCAGCGCCGAGGAGCAGGTGACCGGAGAATTTCTTCGGGAGGGCTGTGCGGATTGCCTGGTGATCCTCTGCGATGCCACCTGTCTGGAGCGAAGTCTGATTCTGACACTGCAGCTGCTGGAGATTTTCCCCAAAGCCGTGGTCTGTCTGAATCTCATGGACGAGGCGCAACGGCAAGGGCTGCAGCCGGATCTCAGGCATTTGGAGCAGCTGTTAGGCGTTCCGGTGGTTGCTACGGCCGCAGGCCGGGGCGAGGGGCTGGAGCAGCTCTGTGAACAGGTGCGCAATGTCTGCGAGGGTTTTCTCTCTCCCTGTCCCCTTCCCCGGCAGGCGGAAGATCACAGAGACTATGTGCATCAGGCGGAGGCCATTGCCGCAGCCTGCCTGCCCGGGGCAAGTCGGGAGATTCCGAGTCTGACCCGGCGGCTGGATCGGGTGCTTTTGCATCCCTTTTGGGGATATGTTGTACTGTTGGCGCTGCTATTTGGGGTCTTTTGGCTAAGTATCAGCGGTGCAAACTACCCCTCACAGGGGCTGCAGTGGTGTTTTGACCGTTTGGGAGCGCTGCTTCGGCAGTTTTTGTCCAAAATAGGCTTGCCCGAATTGCTCCGCTCTGCTCTGCTGAACGGAGTCTATGCCACGGCGGCTCGGGTGGTGGCGGTGATGCTACCGCCTATGGCGATCTTTTTCCCCCTTTTTACATTGCTGGAGGATCTGGGCTACCTGCCACGGGTGGCATATTTGATGGATCGACGATTTCAAAAGGCCGGTGCCTGCGGCAAGCAGGCGCTGACACTGTGTATGGGACTGGGCTGCAATGCCGCCGGAGTCACAGGCTGCCGCATCATCCACGCACCCAGGCAGCGGCTGATCGCCATCCTGACCAACGCCCTTGTGCCCTGTAACGGCCGGTTCCCCGGCTTGCTGTTCCTCATCAGCCTCAGCTTTTCCGGAGGTTCTGCGGCGCTGGGTGCCTTGGCGCTGACGGGCTGTCTGCTGCTCTCTGTGGTAATGACGCTCTTATCCTCCCGTCTGCTGGGCAGCACTGTGCTCAAGGAGGCGCATGACTCCTTTGTGCTGGAGCTGCCGCCCTACCGCAGACCCCGGGTGGGACAGGTAATTCTGCGCTCCCTGTTGGATCGAACGCTGTTCGTCCTGGGCAGAGCTGTGGCTGTGGCTGCTCCGGCGGGACTGGTGATCTGGTGCCTTGCCAATGTGACGGTGGAGGGACAGAGTCTGCTGCTGTATGCGGCAGATTTTCTTGAAACTCCCGCTGCCTGGATGGGGCTCAGCGGAGCAGCGCTGCTGGCCTTTATGCTGGGAAGTCCCGCCAATGAACTGGTGCTGCCCATTTTTATGATGACCCTCACCGCCGCTAAGGGCTATGCTGACAACTCACAGGGACAGATGGCGACGATTTTGCTGCAGGCCGGCTGGACTTGGCAGGAAGGTCTGTGTATGCTGGTCTTTTTCCTATTCCACTGGCCCTGCACCACGACCCTGTTGACCATAAAAAAAGAGACCGGAAGCCTGAAATGGACGACAATCGCCGCCCTGCTGCCCACGGCCGTCGGTATGATTTTATGCGTATTGCTGCATTTGCTTCTGCCGTCATAGGACAGAAAAAGCTGCCTCAAGGGAGGCAGCTTTTTTGCGATTCTGTTTACAGCTCGGCGACGACCTCGACCTCTACCAGAACGCCCTTGGGCAGAGCGGAAACCGCCACACAGGAACGGGCAGGCTTGGAGGTAAAGTACTTGGCATAGACCTCGTTGAAGGCGGCGAAATTGCCCATGTCCGTCAGGAAGCAGAGGGTCTTGAGCGCCTTATCGAAGGAAGTGCCGGCGGCTTCCAGCACGGCCTTCAGGTTCTGCATGACCTGCTCGGTCTGGCCGGTGATGTCGGCAGCTTCCACATTGCCTGTAGCGGGATCAATGGGGATCTGTCCGGAAGTGTAGAGCAGGTTGCCGGTCTTCATGGCCTGGCTGTAGGGGCCGATAGCGGCCGGAGCTTTCTCGGTGAATACTTTTTCCATAGTGATTTCCTCCTGTTGTTTTTTCTTTATTATAGCCCTCCTGAACCCCTTTTGTCAATTTTTTCTTTTTGCACATTGCAATACGGCAGACAATTTGGTACAATGTGAAAAATTGGAGGGATGATTATGAGAATCGTCGTAAAAGTGGGCACTTCCACCCTGGCACATGCCGGCGGACGGCTGAACATCCGCCGGGTGGAGCTCCTTTGCAAGGTGCTCAGCGACCTGAAAAACGCAGGACACGAGATTTTGCTGGTGTCCTCCGGTGCCATTGGCATGGGCGTGGGCAAGCTGGGGCTGCAGGAACGGCCTTCGGATGTCCCCGGCAAGCAGGCCGCCGCCGCTGTGGGACAGTGCGAGCTGATGTACGTCTATGACAAGCTATTTTCCGAATATCACCACACCGTGGCGCAGATTCTTCTGACCGGCAGCGATGTCTCCGACCCCAAGCGCCGGGAGAATTTCCACAACACCCTTTTCCGTCTGCTGGAATGGGGTGCGCTGCCCATCCTCAACGAGAACGACACCGTAGCCACGGAGGAGATCGTCATTGGCGACAATGACACCCTGTCTGCCATTGTGGCGGTCAGCGCCGGGGCGGATCTGCTGGTGCTGCTGTCGGATATTGACGGCCTCTACACCGCCGACCCTCACAATGAGGCAGCTGCAAAGCTGATCCCCTATGTGGAGGAGTTGACCCCTGAGATTCTGGCATTGGCCGGAGGCAGCGGCTCTGCCCTGGGTACCGGCGGCATGGCCACCAAGCTGCGTGCTGCGGGAATGGCCATGGAGGCCGGGATCGACATGGTCATCGCCAACGGCGCTGCCCCGGAGCTGCTCTATGATATTGCCGAGGGCAAGGCCGTAGGCACACGCTTTCAAGGGAGGAAGAATCCATGACGACCTTAGAACAGATGCAACAGGCCAAGGCCGCCGCACCCGGTCTGGCACTTTGCTCCACCGAACAGAAAAATCAGGCGCTGTTTGCCATGGCAGAGGCGCTGATTAGCCACACTTCTTCTATTTTGCAGGCAAATAAGCTGGATCTGGAGGCCGCCAAGGGCAGCGTGTCCACGGTGATGCTGGATCGTCTGGCGCTCAGCGAGGCGAGGATCGCCGCCATGGCTGAGGGCATTCGCCAGGTGGCGGCGCTGCCCGATCCTGTCGGCGCTGTGCTGGCACGGGAGGAGCGCCCCAATGGCCTGATCATCGAAAAAACCGCAGCACCTCTGGGCGTGATCGCCATTATCTACGAGAGCCGCCCCAATGTGACCTCCGATGCCGCCGCCCTTTGCATCAAGAGCGGCAATGCCTGCATCCTCCGGGGCGGCAAGGAGGCCCATGGCTCCGCCGCTGCCATTGTGAAGGCTTTGAAGGCGGGCTTGCTGCAGGCCGGACTGGACGCCGACCTGATCCAGCAAATCGAAGACACCACCCGGCAGAGCGCAACGGAGCTGATGCTGGGCGTGGGCTACATTGACCTGCTGATCCCCCGGGGCGGTGCCGGTTTGATCCGTGCCTGCACGGAAAATGCCAAAGTCCCCTGTATTCAGACCGGAACGGGAATCTGCCACATCTACATCGACCGTGCCGCCGATTTGGACATGGCGTTGAAGATCCTGGACAATGCCAAGACCAGCCGTCCCTCGGTTTGCAATGCCTGCGAGGTCTGCCTGGTGCACCGGGATGTGGCTGCGACTTTCCTGCCCCGGATGAAGGAGCGCCTGGGAGACCGGGTTATGTTCCGTGCCTGTGAGCAGGCGCTGCCCCTCTGCGGCGGCACAGCGGCAGGGGCAGCGGATTTTGACACCGAATTTTTAGACTATATTCTGGGGGTTAAGGTGGTAGAAAGCCTGGATGAGGCTCTGGCGCACATTGCAGCCCACTCCACCGGCCACAGCGAGGCCATTATCACCGCCGATCCGGCCGCCGCGGCCAAATTCACCCGAACCGTGGACAGCGCTGCGGTCTATGTAAATGCCTCCACACGTTTTACGGACGGCGGCGAGTTCGGTCTGGGCTGCGAGATGGGCATCTCCACCCAGAAGCTTCACGCCAGAGGCCCTATGGGGCTGCGGGAGCTGTGCGCATATAAATACATCGTCCGTGGCAACGGACAGATCCGCTGAGGTGAAAGCCATGAAGAAAATCGGATTTATCGGCGTAGGAAACATGGGCGGCGCCCTGGCCTGCAACGCTCTGACCTACACCAAGGACATTCTGCTCAGCAGCCGCACCCTTGAAAAGGCGCAGGACTTTGCCGACGCTTACGGCGGAAGCCCCGTAAGTAACCGGGAACTGGCAGAACGTGCGGATATCATTTTCCTGGGGGTCAAACCGCAAAAAATGCGTGGACTCTTTGAGGAGATCGCCCCGGTGCTGCAGCAGCGCCGGGATCGATTTGTGCTGGTATCCATGGCGGCCGGGCTGACCACAGGGAAGATCGAACAGATGGCCGGCTGCGCCTGCGCTGTGCTGCGCATCATGCCCAACACTCCCTGCCGTTTCGGCAAGGGCACTGTCCCCTACTGTGCCAACGGCCATGCCACAAAAGAGGATTGCGCTGAATTGGAGCAGATCCTCGCCGCCGCAGGTCTGGTTTTCCCCCTGGAGGAGGGGCTGATGGACGCAGCAGGCTCTGTCAGCGGCTGCGGCCCTGCCTTTGCCTATCTGTTTATTGAAGCTCTTGCCGACGGCGGCGTAGCCTGCGGCCTGCCCAGAAGCACCGCCATGACTCTGGCTGCCCAGATGCTCTCCGGTGCCGCAGAGACAGTGCTGAAGAGCAGCAAGCATCCGGGACAGCTGAAGGATGAGGTCTGCTCTCCCGGCGGCAGCACCATTGCCGGTGTCTGTGCCCTGGAGAGGGGCGGCTTCCGCTCCGCCGCTCAGGAGGCGGTCTGCGCAGCCTATCAGCGAAACAAAGAGTTGGGAGAATAAGAACAAAAGGAGACGCCTTCTCTGAGAAGGGTCTCCTTTTTTAGCGTTCAGTTTGCTTTTTCAACATATTCCATCACCTGGGTAAACAACTCCGGGGTGGATTTGAAATAGAAAGGCTCTGAAAGATAGGGGTATCGAGAAGAGGCGATCAGACCATCGGCGTAAACCGTGTAGGTTTCATCGTTCTCCTCCTGCTGCTGGAAGGGGTAGTCCTGATCGGAGGCATAGAAGGCAAGGCGTACGGAGTCCACCTCCTGCAGATCGCTGACATAGGCATGCTCGGAAAGGGAACGGCTGACCAGTTGATACAGCTCTTTTGCGGCGGCATCCCGGATTTCCAGCTTTTCCTCACCGTATTCCACGTGGCATTTGAAATTATCCTGCCGGGAAAGGATCACCGGCAGCTCGGTCTCTTCCGTGGAGGGCTGGGTGCTTTCCGCAGCAGAGCCGCAGGCACTGAGCAGCAGAAGCAGAACGGAGAGCATCAGGCAAAACAGTTTTTTCATAGGCACATATCTCCTTTCCGGATTTCTATTATGTCTGCTGTGTGTTATCATCGGTTGAAATGTATAAGTCGATCACAATATGCGTTCTGGTTGCATGACAAAAATCAATGACTTCCAGAGAGGGATCAAGACAGGGGTAAATACTTTCGGCCGCAATCGTAGGGACAATAAGCAGCGAAAAATCAACCTGATTCTCCATGCGAATTTTGTTCAGGAGTTCTATTTTATCCAGAAGAGGTTCGATCGTGCGGTGCATCTGGTTTTCCGTATAGACATCGTACTCATCGCAGCGTCCAAATTCCCAGCAAGCAGCTTCAAAAGGACGGCCATCTCGCCGCAGATCACCGATTTTGCGAGTCCTATAGGGCTGGAGTCCCAGAAGCTCCGTCGCCCGATCCGGATCGAAATCTCCTTCGATTGCGAAATAGGTATAGCAGCTGTTTTCCCTCATTCGGTTTTCCCCCACTGATTGAATCTACTGTTTTTACTATAGCACAGAAACACGCTCTTTGCAAGTCACAGTCCGAGGCACCATGGTGCTGCACTGATACCTGATGTCGCTTCGCTGTGATAAGTGATGCAATGCGTTCCACCTGCGCACCAAAGGTGTGCATCACGCACACAGTGCGCATCTCGTTCCGCAAGGAACGCATCACGCAAAAAAAGATCCTTTTGTTGTTTGACAAAAGGATCTTTTTGCTGCGAAAGAGCAGTATAACGGTGCGTAAATGCAGGTAAGAAAAGCAAAAAGGTGCTTGAATAGTCAAATGACTTCAATCTTGCCTATGATATGACGATTAAATTCCGCCAAATCCTCCGCAGGAATCCAGAATTCTTGGTGATAACTTGCCCCTACTGTTTGAATATCAAATTGAGAAATATAGGCATCGTCAATTTCAAAGGTTGTAACATATCCTGCATATCCCGAATCGGCAGATTTCTTGTTCCATTTTTCCGCAATTTCTCGGGCGTATTTTTCGTTTAGAACAGGATAAAAGATAGGTTGTTCAGGAAGTCTTGGAGGATATTCCTTATAATTAGTGCTTGCAATCAAATCCAACTCTACTTGTCCAACGGGTCTATATAATCTCATAAAACCACCTCTTACAGCAATAATTATATATCAGCAATGCCAAAATGTGAAGTGAAATATCCTTCGGATGTGAAATAATGACCTGCGGTCATTGTGAAATATTCGGTGTACCACCGAATGTGAAATGAAATAAATCCACTCACGCCCGCAGGCATTTCACACGCCGTAGGCGTATTTCACGCAGGTCGTGCATTTCACAAATCCCGAAAGGGATTTATTTCGTTGAAAAGAAACACCCTTTGTCGGTAGACAAAGGGTGTTTCTTTTCTGGCGTTTTTGAACTTAATCTATATTTTTTACCAAACTCAAGAGACCACCAAATCCGAATTTGCTTAGAGCCGCAACGACTTTTTGACTTTTGCATAACCTTAAAATCGGTCATTTTTGCTTTTGAACTAAATATATATTTTTGAAAATCCGCATTTTCCGTAAAGCGATTCGAACCCCCGCTAACGGATAAGAGCTTTATGCTGTAGTGCAGTTGGCCCATTGG
This sequence comes from Oscillospiraceae bacterium, assembly GCA_017481325.1. The sequence continues at coordinate 315 of JAFUPG010000060.1, read as the reverse complement.
TGGATGATCTGCTCGGCTGCTTCGCTGGTGATCTGAATTCCGTCCGTTGAAGTATAATTGCGATGACTCAGAAAACTGCTGTTTTCACGGGTTCCCCACGGAAGTCCTCTTTTGGAAAACCAGTATGTTTCATTGTCATCAAGAGACTTCACAGAGATAAGTTCATCCGAATAAAGCCGGATGTCCGGGGATGTGCGAATGGCATCGTTTGTAAGCATGATACTTCTCCTTGGTAAATCACTTGCGCTATTCTATCATAATGCGATGGTTTTGGCAAGGAAAAGAACAGGCAAACAAACAGCAACACAGGGCTTT